>CAYZQX010000467.1:0-3103 GCA_964480615.1 uncultured Chitinophagales bacterium
GGATTAGCAAATCCTGATGGTGGTACTGGTTTAAATAACGTAGATCAAATCCAATATATATACACCATATTTAGTGTGTTTAATCCTCTCGCTAGCACATCGGTAGCAAGTGGCATAGATCAAGCGAATATCGTATATTTATTGTATCCAAATCCAGTAGTAAACCAGTTTAATATTGCCTCTTCTGAAGCGATAAAAACAGTAACGATCTATAATACTTTGGGACAGGCATTTTATCCTGTAGTGTCAGGAAACGTTATTGATATAGCAAATATGGCGACTGGTATTTACACAGTTTCAATAGAATTTATCAATGGCGAAAGAGCTGCAAGTTTAATAACCAAACAATAAAATTATATAATAGGATTCTCATCCTTGTTCTCATTTTTGGTGGAAGGTCAGACATTAATTTGTCTGACCTTTTTTCTTTATTCATATTTCTATTGTAAATTTGTCCACTAAAATTTATAATGAAAAATATAATTAATGCCATGCTGTTTTGGGTGGTGCTATTTAGCCATTCCTTATTGAGTGGACAAGCTGTTACTTCAAACAGTGGTATGGCATTTTTTGAAGGGAATTTTGAAGAGCTAAAGGCTAAGGCTACAAGTGAAAATAAATTGATCTTCTTTGATGCTTATGCTAGTTGGTGTGGACCTTGCAAAAGAATGATCGGAGAAACATTTGTCAATAGCGAGGTAGGCGAATTTTATAATACCCACTTTATCAATTATAAGTTGGATATGGAAAAAGGGGAGGGGCCTGAACTTAGAGCAAAATATGGTGTTACCGCCTATCCTACATTATTTTTTCTTAAACCTAATGGAGAAATCATTCATACAATTAAAGGGTTTTTTCCAGCTCAAGACTTTATTGATGAGGGCAAGAAAATAATTTACAAGAAAGAAGATCTTAGCAAGCTCGCCCTACAATTTGAAAAAGGTGAAAGAGGTTTGGATTTTTTGAGAAATTATACGGAACTCTTAGTGGTAACTGGCGAAACCAATATGGAAGTGTATAATGCCTATATAAAGGCATTGCCTAAGGATTATATGACCAATCAAAAAGAGTTGAACACTTTGTATGCAGGTCTTGGTGATCTAGCTGGTCCATTCTACAAAATATATACTGAAAAGAAAGATTCATTTATCGTTCGATTTTCGGAGAAACTAATAAATACAAAACTTGAAAGATCTAGTATTAGCAATCTAAAAAAATCAATTGCTGAAAAAGATATTAATCGCTTCAATACGTCGCTTTCGATATTAGAAAAATTGCCCGCTGTGAAAGACTTACAAAATAAACTCTTTATTTTTAAACACGATTTCTATGAGGCCACTGGTATGTGGTTTGAATATGGTGAGGCCTGTAAAGGGTATCTCACTGCACAGCAAGTAAGCGACCCTGAATTGCAGTTGCGTATCATTAATAACTTAATGAGTCACAGCGATCAAAAAGACCACCTCTATATTGTAAAAAATAACTTGATGATGATATTAGAGCACGCGAATAATTATATGAATAATTATAAACTCGCATTGATCCATTACAAACTCAATGAGATTGAAGATGCCAAGCGCATTGTAAAAAGATCCATAGCAATTGGTGAAGCATTGAACCAAGATGTTACCGATGCCAAAAAATTAAGTGAACTAATTAATAATTAATCAACTAAAAATAAACTATTCCTAATAATTATACTTAGGATGCAATATGTAGTGCAAAGACTAAATAATAAGCATATTGATTAGCTGATTATTATGGGCGATGCCTTCGGCCCGGGCATTTCGTTTCTATCTTTTAGGAGGTATGCCTAGAAATTATTTTATTAATCCTACATCTTGTAACCCGTTTTACAATTACAAAGAGTTGTAATACTCTTTACCTCCTAAAAGGATATCCACTGCATTCCCTATCGCAAACACCTGACTGACTAATATACCTAAGTTCTTTATTATGTCATCACAAATTGTGATTGCAATTTATTGTCAAGAAGTTGATTGTAATTATTTAGCGAAGCCTTTTTTTCTTGCCATTAGTTCTATTATTAACTGTCTATTATTATAAAATCGGTGTGCTTGTATGATTTTTATAAAACCTGATATATGCTTTTATGGATTATGAGTTACTAAGCGCTTAACAATAAGTGTCAAGTCAAGCATATAACTTGTTTATTGAGCATGAGTCTTATATCTTTCTATTAATAAAACAGGCCACTAAAATATTTAGTGGCCTGTTTTCTGTTTATTGAAAAGGTTCGTTAGCTCTGATATTTTAAGGGGTATTATTCCTTGTCTTTAAAAGTGTATTGAAAACCCACATTGGCATACACACCAAGTTGTTTAATTGCAGCCACTTTGCGACCAAATTCTTGTGCATACACATCTTGATCGTAAACATTGGTAAAGCCTCTAAATAGGCCTAAATCAAACGTTAAAAACAATATATCCAATCCTAGTCCAGCTCTTGCACCATAAAATGGGCTAGTGTAGTATTTAGTATCGAAATTGTAATTGTTCTTAGTCACTCCAGTAATCCATCCCATATCAAATCCTACCTGCGCTCTCAAGCGGAAAGCATCTTTATTGATCACATTTGCCCCAAAGACCAATGGAATCTGAAATCCTTTTAAGTAGATATCATCTTTTAAATCATCGACAGTAACGGCATCAGGGCCAATATCAGACTTAAATCCTATGCCCTGACGAATCCAATATAAGCCTGGCTGAATATACCACCATCCTTTACCTATTCGCACAGTAGGACCTACCTGAAAGCCAACTCTACCATCTAGGTCAGGAGATATATAAGTTGAATCAGCTTCGGGGTAGGAATAGGTTGAATAATTAATTCCCGCTTGCGGATTAATCGTAAATTGAACTTGACTATTGAGTCCTTGTAAACTAATAGCCAATACAAAACAAAACAATAAAATTCGGATCATATTAAATCTTTTTTAAAACTATTAGACTAAACTCTATAATATTAGTTTAATAAACGCAAATATTTTTATCATTTAATTTGGTTATTGCTCCTTTTAATATTTGATAAATTTTTGTTGTCCAGTATAGTCCTTCGTAACTAATCGCGCAAAATAATAACC
>CAYZQX010000468.1:0-3102 GCA_964480615.1 uncultured Chitinophagales bacterium
CTCTGGACTCTGGACTTAGTGCAGTTATCGCAATAAACATCAGTGTCGTAAATCGTAAATCGCGCAGCCAGCGATAGGGATAGGAGGGGTTTGTACTGGGGTGGCGGGCTTTCATCTGCTTTGAATTAATAAGGCCGAAAGCCCGCCACCCCAGTACCGGAGCGTCAGCGCAGCCCCGCATAGCCCGGCCGGAGGCATCGCCCATAAAAAATGGTATCACAGGATAATTCCCAATTGTTAAATCAGGATTAAGTATTACTACTGGTCATGTCGAATTCTGGTAAAAGTTAAAGATTTGTGTTTTTCTTGTTTAAGGCTAGGTGATTAGGAAATCCTAATAGATAGGAATTGATGATTTATGCTTTTTTTGATTGAAAAATTATTAGCTAAATGCTAATTTTTAGTAGTGGCTCATTTGAAAACTAGGACTATATAGGCTCTAGCGGGCTTTGGTTTGCTAAAAATACCTAGTGGAAATACTTGGGATAGGGGTGACCACAAGGGTGTAAATATAAGCGGAGGCTGGGAAATTGGGGTCGTGAAATTCCAATTTGGGGTAAAAAATTTAGCAATATCTAGGTTGTGATTCTAAAGAAATATGATAAAAACACCAATAAAAAAAAGCCTTTTCGAATTATAAATAAAAGTTCATAAAATGAGTGATTTTTCATTTATTTGGCAAGTATAATAACAAAAAATTTCTATTATTGACTATAAATTTATAAAAAAAACTTATCCACAATTAACATCTACTAACAAAATAGAATTTAGCAATTATTTCCACAAATTTTTATGAATTTGCTAAGATATATGTCAGTAAATAATTTATAACATTGATTATCAGTAAATTATGTATATTTTATTAAAAAAATTGTGTATAGTAAAATGCTAAATTCGTTAATTTAATTATAAACATTTTTGCCAAGACATATAGTTAAATTATTATTTTAATTTGACTTACCTAAAAATCCCCTAGAAATCATTCAATAGTACCTAGATGTTCATTTGTTTCCCTTTTTTTATCTACTTTTGAACCGAAATTGAACATAAATCTCAAGAAATGGCATTTCTCATAGGTGAAAAGACGGTGACAGTTGATGGAAAGAACAGGCTGAGACTTCCCACGGAGATGCGTAAGCTTCTTGGGGAAAAGTTTGATGGTCGGTTTGTAATTCGAAAAAATGAAATTCTCAACTGCTTGGAGATATTCCCCCAATTTCTTTGGGAAAAAGCTATTGAGGAAAAACTGGCTAAATATGATGTGGCTTTTGGAGATCATCAAGACATTATTCATTTGATGCTCAAAGGTACCGATTTTGCTGAATTGGACAGTGAAGGCGTGCGAATTACTTTGCCTGCTGATATGTTAAAATTTGCCAAAATAGGGGAGGAGGGCACTTTAGTAGGCGCTAAAGATTTTTTTGGGTTTTGGAATCCGGAGCAGTACATTTCTTATAACCAAGGACTGGAGACCCGAAGGAAGCAGTTGTTAGAGATGTATTCCGAGGTCAATGCCAGCTCTGGAAATAATATAGGAAATGGCAACCGACCACCTAACCAGTAAATATATGTTTTTTCATTGTTCTTTGAAATTTTTATTGACAATATAATGAGTAGCTATCACCAACCTGTTATGTTAAGCGAATGTATGGAAGCATTAGCGATAGATCCCAATGGTATATATGTGGATTTAACGATGGGTGGTTTTGGTCACAGTCAATCCATTCTTGATCAACTTGATAAAGGAAGGCTAATTGCTTTTGATCAAGATGCAGATGCCATAAAAAATGTACCTAACGATGAGCGCGTATTATTTATACATGCAAACTTTAGATATATGTATAGATGGTTGCGCTATTACAACATCGATAAAGTAGATGGGATTCTCGCCGACTTAGGGGTGTCTTCACATCAATTCGATGTAGGTATTCGCGGATTCTCTTATAGATTCGAAGGCCCCTTAGATATGCGTATGGACCAGCGCAGCGATGTAACGGCTGCTGATCTATTAAATAAGGAGCCTGAATCAAAACTGGCTGACCTCTTTTATAACTATGGTGATCTCAGTAATTCACGGAAGCTGGCTAGAATGATTGTAGAAGTAAGAAAACATCAAACTATACAAACTTGTGAAGAGCTTAAGCATATATTATTGAAAGAGGGATTTTCCGATGATCCTCAGTTTCTTTCTAAATTATATCAAAGCTTAAGGATAGCAGTCAATAGTGAGATAGATGCATTAGCAGAACTATTGCCACAGTGTGGCGATTGTCTTGCTCCTGGTGGCAGGCTAGTTATAATGAGCTATCATTCACTTGAGGATAGGCTTGTAAAAAATTATCTCAAAACAGGTAATGTAGATGGTAAGTATATGCCCGATGAATATGGCATAACACACCTACCTCTTAAGATTGTCAATAAAAAACCGATAGAAGCCTCAGCAGAAGAAGTCTATCAAAATCCTAGATCGAGAAGTGCAAAGCTGAGAATTGGCGAAAAGATCTAGTAGATAAAGCAGGAGCCTATATAGGTTATTGTAATGTCCAATATAATTGTAAATGTAAGTATAAATTGTAAATAATAAATAGGTATAAAATGTATAACGGTCCTCAATATAAGAAGGCTACTCAGGCGGAAGATGCGAAACGTAAGTTGAACATCCCAATGGATAATTTAATAAAGAATTATTTTTCTATAGATGCATTCTATAAGAATATACATTTCTTTTTATTTATGACTGGTCTAAGTATAATCTATATATTCCTAGGACAGTATGGTGAATCTAAGAGCCGTCAGCTGAAAACCTTAAAGCGTGAGGTGGAAGAATTAGAATGGTCTATTTCAATTGAAAGATCCAAATTATTAAATAAGTCTAACTATACCGAAGTTGCTAAACTCTCGAATAACATAGGCTTAGAAGAATCTATTAATAAACCAGACTTAATAGTAGCCAAAGATTAATGAGTGAGAAATTAGACATATTACGACGGATCTATATCGTATTTGGAGTGCTTTGCTTATTTGCGACAGCTATATTTATTAAGGCCGCAAAAATTCAATTCATAGAAGGTGATAAGTGGCGCGAAATAGGTGAGAACAAGA
>CAYZQX010000469.1:0-3097 GCA_964480615.1 uncultured Chitinophagales bacterium
TAACATTGACGGATGTAATGATTACCGATCCACAAGGAAATATTATAGGTGGCCCGATTTCCAGTTTAGCTGCGGGTGAAGTAGATAACACCACATTCACCTCCTCATACACTATTACTGATAGTGACATGGATGCTGGCTATGTAGAAAATAGTATTGTGATTAATGCAAATGATCCTAACGGATTGCTAATCACTGATATTTCTGATGCAGGCGATGATGCAATAGAAACTGCAAATGGATTAGGAATTATCAATGGAGATTCGACGGATGATCCAACCGTTTATTATTTGTGTAATCCACTTGTGATTAATGTTGGACCTGATATTACAATGTGCTTAGGCGGTACGGAATCAATAGGATCCGATAGTATTGTTCTTGAAGGAGATGTAGAAAATATTTCCTATTCTTGGTCACCAAGTTTAGGTTTGAGCTGTACGGATTGTCCGAATCCAATCGCGAGTCCTCCTGTTTCAACACTCTATACCCTAACAGTACAAAATGATTGTAGTGTCGTAACAGATCAATTATTAGTTACCGTAAATAGTGCCAGTGCGTTTGAGCTAGGTGCAAACCTTAGTGTATGTGTTGAAAACTTACCATATCTATTAGCAGGGCCTTCAGGATATCAAAGCTATATCTGGAGTATTAATAGCGAAATAGTTGGTTTGACACAAGACTATTTAGTATCAGAGCCTGGTATTTATTTGTTGCAAACTTATAATAATGAAGGCTGTGTATTCTCAGACTTTATCGAAATAAGCATTGATACAAATTGTGAGCCTACTATATCAATATCTGATCCTTGCCAATGCTTAAACAATGCCACTACATTAACGGATGGTCAGTTTGCTGAACAGGTAATTGTAAATAGCAACTCAGGTGAATTATGGTCAGTATTGTCTATTACAGGCGGTTATCTTACTTCAAGTCCTAATCCTCCTGCATTGCCAATACCAGTATCATTAGGTACCATAATGACTGAAATACCATTAGGCTCAGGAAATTATTATTTAGATCTAGTTCATGTAGATGGGCAAGGTTATATACT
This sequence comes from uncultured Chitinophagales bacterium, assembly GCA_964480615.1. Classification (GTDB taxonomy): domain Bacteria; phylum Bacteroidota; class Bacteroidia; order Chitinophagales; family UBA2359; genus CAYZQX01. The sequence goes on from CAYZQX010000469.1 coordinate 1,052, forward strand.
TAGCGTGACCAATGGCGTTGATGTGTTGTCAATTGGAAATACATGTAACTATCCTAATCCAGTAATTTTAACTGACTTGTCTAATATATGTTTAGATAGCGAACCTATTGATTTAGTAGGCAACTTGGATCAAAACCCTGGGGAGGCTTTCTTCCAAATTGATGGTGTAATTAGTGAAGTTTTAGACCCATTCTCTTTGGGCTTAGGTACACATAATGTTCAATATAATTACCTAGGCTCTGATGGTGGATGTGACGCGAGCGTTTCACAAATTGTAGTAATAAATGAGAATTGTAATACATCGCTCAATAGTTTGCAGAATAATGTATGGATTGATGAAAATGAAAATGGTGTTTTCGATAATGATGAGTTAGGTATGGCAGGTGTATTAGTATCTATATTTGGTGCAAATGGAGAATTAATTGCTACTACTTATTCTGATATGAATGGCATGTTTATTTTTAACAACCTTCCTAATGGATCTTATTATATAACATTTGCAGTTCCTGCAGGCTATCAAGTCGTTTCAAATTCAAATGTTAATATTGATGGTACTACAATCGTCTTCGGGCTTCCTGGTGCACAAGGCTTTGAAGGGTTTGGATTATCGTTGATACCAATTGAATGTGGAGATTTTATTTTTACAGCTACAGTTGATTGTGTTGATGGAATGTATTTTGTTGTGTTATATGCACAAGGAGGTGGTGAAGACCAGACATATTATATAACTTCAACACACCAAGATGGTTATAATGGAATTATTCAAGGTGTATACACCGATGGGCCATTTGATAGCACACTAGGATTCAGTTATACAGCTACAATTTCTAATAATATAGATTGCCAAATTACTGTGGCCCAGGATATTATAGAATGTCTTGCTACACCAATTGAACTTATTTCTTTCAATGGTGAAGTGTTAGATGAAGGAAATTTATTAAGTTGGGAAACAGCCTCTGAGGTAAATATCTCGAACTATGAATTAGAGCGTTCAAGTAATGGAACTTCTGAATGGTTTAGGATAGGTACTATTGTGGCACAATCTTCTTTAGCAACAGCTAGTCACTATGCTTGGCTTGATGAAACCGCGCCCAATGGATCTAGCTATTATAGACTTAAAGTAGTGGAAAATAACGGCGAGGCTAGAATTGTAAGTCAGGTTGTTGTGCTCGAAAGACAATCTTCGACTTATAGTATTGGCACACCCTATCCTATACCTGCAAGTCAATGGATCTATTTAGATGTGGTTTCTAATACAGATGATTTTATGATGATTCAAATTTTTGATGTGAGTGGGAAGATGAAACTAACTGAAGAGATTAATGTAGTTTCAGGATATAATAAAATTGCTTTGGACCTTTCTGGGTTACCAGTAGGCACTTATTATATAATTACCAATAAGAATGATGAGTTGAAAACGATGAGAATTATTAAAGAATAGAATTAAGTAAAGTGAATATTGTAAAGGCTTGACAGTAAAGTGTTGAGCCTTTTTTTTGTAGTATTGTGTTATTATAAGTGGCGGTTCTTATTCAGTAACTGGTGCTATAGAATGTAATATATGATGCATTAGGTTCCAGTGTTATCTGTGGAATATTTATTTCATTAGAAACAGGAATAAGTGTAAATACTTGATTTATGTTTTGTTTTTCCTAGTTGGTGTTTTTGTATTTGCGATAAGGATAGGAGCGGCACTCCGCAGCGACATTAGGAGCGAGGAGTATAGCGTATAGCCTGGGCCGGAGGCATCGCCATAAATATAATCCTATGAATTAGTGAGCAAGTCCTAAATTGTAGAATATGCTTATCAACCCAATAGTATTATTTAATTATTAGTTTGTGGTATGCAGTGCAACTCGTTTACAAATTATGCAAGACAATTACAACGATATGTTTTTTTTCCCCATATTTGTGGTAAATATTTTTTATTAAATTGTAGTTTATGTACTGTAAAGAAATTATACTGCTTTTGCTGATGATCTGGATGAGTTTTACTTAGGGCTTGCTAAATAATTCCAATTTCTTTACTATATTTGAGTTGCCAAC
>CAYZQX010000470.1:0-3072 GCA_964480615.1 uncultured Chitinophagales bacterium
TTTACAATAATCCTCCTTTTGAAGCAGACATAAGAACAATTGTCCATGAGTTTTTGCATAATTAATATACGATGCTCCATCCACTTACAGACCCAATTCAGAATTGCTCAAACCACAACCCACCACAAGAAAATAGTATGGATACTGAAAATATTATGGATTATTGTGATGGTAAAAAAATGAGGAATTATCAATGGGATTTTATTCAACAACAAGATTAAATTTATATTATGAAAAATGTTTTATACTTATTTTTGATTCTAACATCGACTATACATAGTAATAGTCAATCAGTTGATCAGTTTGTGAGCCGCTATCTATTTATGGAGAAAAAGGATTGGGAGGGAAAATTACCTCGGACTGGTAATACTCAAAATTTTGAGAGAGAGCTGGTTAAGTATAGCCAGGATGAAGTTTATAAGGCGATACTTCCATATTTGAAAAGCTCTGATGAAAAGGCATTAGAAATATCTGCTGAATTTATCGTCGCTTGTAGTAATGTGTTTGATGATTCCTTGAAAATGGAGGTAATCGAAAGGGTTACAGAGGTTATAATTAAGAGGTTTGATATTTATAGGGGTGAAATTTCTCCTTCAAATCTCACTCTTGTTCCCTCATATTTGAAACGGTTTGAACCCACTTTATTTAATAGTCAAGCTTGTGAGAATTTATTTACGGCCCTCCATTCTAAAAAATTTGGATCAATCTATAGTTTATGCAAATTGCTCGGCACACTTAAATTAGACGGTACTAAAGAGGAATTAATCAAGGAAAAAAGCAATGCTTGCCGTAGTTCAGTAAGCATCTATAAGGATGATTGCTATAGCCTAAATTTTTCTCTGGCGATGATGGGAGATCAGGAAGGTGTAGATTATATAATATCATTTATTGACAGAATTAATGGGTGGGATAGTAGAATAAACTATAAAGATCTGGGACTAATCAAAAATCGAAAACTATTTCAGCGGATCATAGATAACATTGTAGCGGGTACTGTGAAGAATGGCCATAGAGTCGAAAAAAGTGTAGCAGATCCAATCAGGGAAATTAAAGATAATATCATTGATTTTCCACAAATAGGAAAATATGGTGCTTTGTTTGACGCAGATATAGAGAAGGCTGTGGAATGGCTAACAGTTCATCAATACGATTTTGAAATAAAACCTTAGTCTAAAAAAAATAGAATTAATTGGTGCATAATAAATTATTGTACTATTTTTATTGATATAAAATGCTAAGTTGGCTTTACGCAATAACTCTGGAATCTTTTATTGTAATAGTTTTAGCTATTATTACTGCAATGGATATTCGCGTAATTTTATTGGTTTACCTAAAAAGCTTGTATTATAAATATGAAAGGTTTGGGGTCAGGCATATTGGCTTGGCTTCAAAGTTGCGTGAGGACACGCAACTTTGCTCTAGGTATGGAGTGAGGTCAAGAAACTTTGAATAATAATATAACGCTTTTTTTTTCTCATAATCCCCAGATAATATGCCTGACCAAATGTCTTCTCATAGACATTGCTCCTTCAATTTGTATTCGCGATAGGGATAGTAGCGACACCCCACAGCGACGCAGAAATCGAGCGATAGCGAAGATTCTTGCTTGCCATAGAAAATAAACTATTCAGCAAGTAACGAGGAGTAAAGTGCATAGCCCAGGCCTTTAGGCATCGTCATAAATTTCAGCATTTTTGATTTGTTAATCTGACCTTAGAAAACCAACTTTATAAAACCATTTTGCCAAGCACATCAATAGGCTTTTAGTGTTGGAGTTCTTGCTGTAAGCTATTTTTAAAATATGTCAAATGCCCTGGATCAATGATCGGGGCATTTTTAGTTTTACCCTAATAAGTTGGACAACACTATTGGATATTGTTCGGCATCACAAATTTTAGAAAGGAAAATTGGTAGTATAATATGCGATTATCTCACAATAATAATTTTATAGGAATAGCTGATATGATTATTGTCTTTCAGTTGCAAAAAATATATTCCATTGCTTAGAATTGAGGTGTTAATTTTTTGGGATACTTGATTTAATGTCTGTGATAAAACCAATTGACCTGTTTGATTATACAACATACAACTAATCATTAACTCATTAGATTGTGTTATGAAAAAATAGTCGGAGGCAGGTTTTGGAAAAATGAAAATATCATCATGGCCGGTATCATTTATACCAGTTGTTCCACTACATACACAATCTGACAGAATTACATCTGCTGAAGTATTGGGATTATTATCATCGCAATCATCCCCAATATTCGCACCAATACAAGTATCCATTGGATCACTGTCACAGATGCCATCGTTGTCTTGATCTGCTAATGCGCCACCACCACAGGAACAATCGGCTTGTATAGTGCTGTTGATGGTACACTCATCATTATCATCGCAATCATCCCCAATATTCGCACCAATACAGGTATCTATTGGATCACTGTCACAGATGCCATCGTTGTCTTGATCTGCTAATACGCCACCACCACAGGAACAGTCGGCTTGCAGGGTGCTATTGATGGTACACTCGTCATTATCATTGCAATCATCCCCAATATTCGCACCAATACAAGTATCAAGTGGATCACTGTCACAGATACCATCGTTGTCTTGATCTGCTAATGCGGCACCACCACAGGAACAATCTGCTTGTATAGTGCTGTTGATAGAACATTCGTCATTATCATTGCAATCATCCCCAACATTCGCACCAAAACAAGTATCTATTGGATCACTGTCACAGATGCCATCGTTGTCTTGATCTGCTAATGCGGCACCACCACAGGAACAATCGGCTTGTATAGTGCTGTTGATAGTACAGTCGTCATTATCATCGCAATCATCCCCAATATTCGCACCAATACAAGTATCAAGTGGATCACTGTCACAGATACCATCGTTGTCTTGATCTGCTAATGCGCCACCACCACAGGAACAATCCGCTTGTATAGTGCTGTTGATGGTACAATCGTCATTATCATTGCAATCATCCTCAATATTCGCACCAAAACAAGTATCAAGTGGATCACTGTCACAGATACCATCGTTGTCTTGATCTGCTAATGCGGC
>CAYZQX010000471.1:0-3065 GCA_964480615.1 uncultured Chitinophagales bacterium
ATAAGGAGTCAGTGAATAAGACCGAAACGAAGTGTAGCCTGGAGCAGCCCGGGCCGTAGGCATCGCCAAAATCGCATACTTATGCGTTATTTAGCAAGCCCTATTTCGCAAACCCTAATTAAATACAGCATTTGAGTAACTCAATTCAAGCATAAAAAAAATCCGAATTGTTATAAAAACAAAACGGATTTAAAAAATATAAAATATGAGGTTTAAACTATTATCTGATTGATCAATGATTAATGAAAAAATCATGACCATATTGTTTTCTCTATATTATTAAACAATTTCCTTGCCAAATTGAAACAATTTGTCTATTTTGTATAGAAATTTCAATTTTTCTGTCAAATTTTATTTTTTTGCCCATTATTAGTATTTCAAATGATGAACTTCTATATGTTTTTAGATAAAAAATAGACCATACTGTACAGAATATTGATACTAATGCAAAACTTTATTTTCATATTATCCTTCTTACCACTATACATTTGGATGTATGCATTTAGGGCTTGCTCAAGAATGCAAAATTATGTATGAATTTTAGCTGTAGGCTGAAGGTATATACTTTCCAGTGTTCCAATCAAAAAAAATATTTATTCAATTTTACTTTTAATACATAAACCGAAAATTGAATTGGATAAAAACTGTATAGGATAAAAATCAACTGTTAATGGCAAAAAAACCCGTCATAGAGGCGTATTCTATGCGGGTTTAAATTAAAAAAATATATGAAGTATTTTATATCAGGGCTGCTGTATCACTGAAATATTGATACAATTAATTGCGGGACAACACAACTCAGAAATAACGTTGACTGGGCAGCACCCAGTGGCTGTACAAGTACCATCTATTGATGTAGAATAATAGCATTCAGTTCCATCTTCCATACCCAGTGTTGTCGTAGTAATTTCTATTGTATTTCCTATACCTACTTGTTGTCCTGTACTATTATACCATATTACATTAGTCAATAATGGATCGACTGATAATGTTTCATTAGCTGAGCCATCATTGCATATATTGAGTGTTGCTACAGGTGAACAAGATGGATTTTCGCAGGGATTAGTTGTTGCATTACAACTAGACAGTGTCGGTGCTATATACGCGTTAGAGGATGTGGTATATGTACATAGCGGATCATCGAATGCACTCACTGTGGTACTATGAGGTGCACCATCCGCAGTATATCCAGCTATAATAAACACCTCATCTCCACTACCATCAGTAGTAACAATATTGCCATCAATAATTAGATCTGTACCAGGCAGATTACTATATATGACATGCAATGTTAGTAAGTACTTACCTGGGTTAGCGGGATCACAAGCCGCACTTGGAGTGGTGCTGCTTTCTTCCACTGAGATATTACAAGCAAGACTGCATGCAGCTGGTGCATTGTATGCTGCTAATAAGGTATGCATACAACTGGGATCCCCTTCGAAACTAGCTGATACATCTATTGCAGTAAGACCATTAGCAGGCAATCCAGTAAGCGTAAATGTTTCAGTTCCGGTACCTGATGAAGAAAAAGATTGTGTTATTCCGCTTGCATTAATTACTATATTACCGCCAGGATCATTACTATATTGTACCTCTACGGATAGTGAATAGGTATTAGTCAATTGGTCACAAGCAGATGGGGTTACATTAATTATTGAAATCCCGCATATTGCCGAAGCTATAAACCCAAAATCATACGTATGATCATTTTGACCTGATGTTCCAGTAATAAATGTTGTTTTGGCAATCGTTCCATCTAATATACCATCTGAATCACGTAAGTCATCGCTCATATCGCTTGGTGTGATGGAGGTAATAGTATTTGGACTAGCAGCATCCGCACTAGCTACAGAGATTCTTATTTCATAATTGTTATTATAGCGCAAAATGCCGTTTATCATTCCTAGATTCGTACTACCTCCAAAATAGTATTGACCATCGACATTTGTTATTGTGGTGCCTACTAGTGTACCTCCATTCGTCATATCATATAATTCCACCACTACTCCAGCTAATGGTAATTCATCAGGATCTTGTATCCCGTTACCATCATCTTCCCATACCCTATTGCCAATTTCTAATGGTGCTGAATCACATAATATTTCTACATCACCAAGCCCAACTGCTTTTCCAAAAAATGTAGGGGATGTACCATTGTATAACTGATAGCCTTTATTCTGATTGCCATTGATATTACTTAGCCAAGCAATACCGCCTATGGAATAATCATTAGGATCCATTGCCGTTAGTGTAACTTCTTGCTTACCAGGCAGTAATGCTAATCCTCCGTAAGATGTCTCAGTATGTCCACCTAGTGGCAAGCCCCACATTTCCTGTGCATAAAACTCTCCACCATCAGGTCCTGAATATGGCCAGTTATAATTGGCATTCGAACCTAGCCCTGTAAGGCCTCCTACTACTCCATTAGATTCTAACACATAAGAACTTCCATTGTAGTAAGCACGTAAAATATCCCCATTAGAAAAACAACCAACCAATCCAAAGTTATTGGTATCAGTTGTATAATTATTGTTTCCTAATTGCAATCCAGTGCGATCCACATAGCCTATGATCATAGATCCATCGACATCAAATTCAATATCGGTAAGCAATAGTTGTGCATTATCCACTTGTGTAACACCACCATTAGGTATGGTGGCTAGACTGCTAAATAGGTCAACCCATGGAATACTTGGTCTTAGCTGACCGGGAGAAATATTAAAAGCATACCATCTATTGTAGTCCAGAGGAACTTCTAATTCTAATGTCCAAGCCGTTCCATCATATGAATACACGAATGAAGTTAGATCTGTAACTGTTCCACCATTCTCACCAGTGCAGGTAACGCCTAGATACAGTTTTCCTCTATAGGTCTTTAATGCCCAAGGTCGATCAACACCATTATTACAGATGGTTGCAGGTATATCCAGCTGTGTGGCGGTACTAGGAATGGTACCAGTAAGATTATAAGTTGTAAGATCGATCACTATTATTTTTTGCTGAAACAAGTTTGTCACATATAATGTATTGCCATCCTCTGAAAGATCAATATCGCCTAAGCTTGC
>CAYZQX010000472.1:0-3043 GCA_964480615.1 uncultured Chitinophagales bacterium
TTTGTTATAGCTATTGCGCTAGCATTAGCACTTGCTGTTTCATCTAAAACATCCAACAAATTAAAATTAGCAAGACCATTAACATCCGCACATGATCTAAGGGTAACAGATTCTGTTTGAGGATTGGCATGAACTGCGAGATTGATTATAACAGGTTCAGCGATACAGTCATCCCCAGTCCCCTGCTCATCCAAATTATTAGGACCAAAATTATAAGCGTAAAACTCAAATATAGAGCTATTCAATGGTTGATTATTATCCATTGCTTCAAAGCTAAGACTTGTACCAACTCCGGTTGCTCCTGTGCCTATGCTTATATTATTATTCGTCCATATAAAAACTTGTTCGGCATTAAGATTGTTTGGATCTAACAAGCTTACTATATCACCATCACAAACTTCATAATTAGTTGGCGTCAATGCTTCTAACTTTGGCAAGATGACTAACGCTGTAGATTGGTAGGGCAGGCAATTTGGATCTACTGGACTATTTGCCAGCATAGCGTATATATAAACAACCATTGGTTCTGTCCCATTGTTTTGGGGCAAATTAGTTGGGTCTAACAAAATACTGGATTGCCCATCGGTCACCATTGAAACATCAATTAGATCGCCAAAGGAATAAACTTCAATAGGGCTCAATGCCATCAATGAATATTTCCATTGAATAAATTCATTATTAGTAAGCGAAGTCATAACATTAACAGCTTGTGCTGAATAGGTATTACATACAGTTAATGGTGAGCTGATCATCTCAATAGTTGGGCAATCGGGAATACAGTTCACACTTACAACTTGTGGATCAGAAGGACAATCTAAATCAAGAAGCTTTACGCTTACAGTATAGTCCCCATTTGCTAATCCTGTAAAACTATTGCTGCTCTGCCAGTCGTCCCCATTAATGCTATATTCAAAAGCTGTAGACAATCCATTTGGGAATACCGTTATAGATCCTAGATTAGTGTCAGCTTGGCAAGATGTATTGATCGACAATATTGTTGGATTCTTTTTTACAATAATTTCTTTAGTTGCACTGCCTATTGTACAAGGCCCTACCCCATCAGGGTCATCCGTGTACACATTCACAAGAATAGATTCTACATCTTCATTTTCAACAGTAAGTGTAACCGTTGATCCTGTATTAGAAGAAAGCAGGCCACCTATAGCTTCCCAACTAATAGTTGATGATGAAGTATTAGTAGCAGACAATAATAATGACCCATTTTGACAAATTACATCTAATGCATCAATACTTGGTTGTTCCGTTTCATTTACGGTAACGGTAATACAATCTGAATATAATTCTGCACAACTTAAACTATTTGAATTATTGGATAATATGTGAACCCTATAAGTTGTGGTGGTGGATGGCGTAATAGCGAGGGTATTTGAGTTTTCACTAACAGGAATAAATTCCCCCCCACAGTCAGAATTACTTATCTCCCATATATAGCTCAATGGATCTAAACCACCACTTGCATCTACAAACAAATTTAGTTGATCACCATTACAGACGGTGATATCAGAACTCAAACTTAGAACTTCGATGCCTGGAGTAATTTGTATAGAAGCACAAGTAGAAATAACATCATTGCAAACACCGTCACTAATTGATACATAATAAGCGCTATTATCTAGAGGATTTGGAAGTGCTAATAAATGAGCATTATTTAACAATAATTCAAAATTCCCATCACATCCATTTAAGCTTTCATACCATTGATAACTTACATTAACCAATTCATCAACTATGAGTTCAGTTGAGAAATTTTCGCATAAAAATTGATTCTGAAGGTTATTTATTATTACAATAGGACTTTTAACTGAAATTGTTACACATTCGGATACAACACTATTACAACCTTCAGGTTTATTTAAATCGATAATCCGTACTCTGAATGATGTAGTTTCAGACAATGAATTGATGTTTAATATATTAGATGATCCATCAATAAATTCAAAAACACTATCACAGTTGGTAGCTTGCTCCCACTCAAAGATATAATTGCCACTTCCATTTGAAGGCTCAGCAATGATACTACTTGCATCTCCTTGACAAATTAATTGATCAGGACTTATAGTAACTGTGAGTAAATCGGTTACAATAATCTCAACACAATTACTATATACTGGATCACAATCATTTATTTCGTTATTAATTTTCACTCTATAAACCCCTGAGCTAATATTATTATCTAACTGTAAACTACTGGTCGAAATATTTAATGGTTCAAACAATCCTTCACAATCAGACACGGATTTTTCCCAACTAAATAGTGCTTGCTGTAAAGATGTAGTAACTGATAGAATGGCATTTTCACCTGCACAGACTTCTTGTGATTGGGGTTGTTCTGTTATTTCTATTGGTTCAATTGGGCTAATGGTTGCACAGGATGATATAACAGGTTCACAACCATTGATTGATGTAATTAATACACGGTAATACCTTTCTGAAGCAAATGGATTAATTTCCAATTGAGGCAAATTATCACCAACATTTACAAATCCCGAATCACAACTTACAAGGCTCTCTTGCCACTGATAATTTATAACAGAACCAGTAACATCTACTGATAAAGTAGCCGATTGATTACTACATATAGTTTGTGATTGAGGTTGAGTAGTAATACTTATACCTGCGTCTTGTAAAGTTTCTATAGTAATAACTATTGAAACAGCACATAAATCACTAGGCGTAAACACATAATCACTTGTTCCACTTGAAGCTGTACTGATCGCTGATGGATTCCAAGTACCTGCTATGCCATTAGTTGATGTTGTCGGTAAACTTGCTGGGGTAGCACCCACACAATATGGTCCATAACTATTAAATGAAGGAGTGATACTACTGCTCACTACTACACTGATTGTCGATGGTGATGCACATTGACCTGCATTTGGTGTAAACACATAACCACTTGTTCCACTTGAAGCTGTACTGATCGAAGATGGATTCCAAGTACCAGCTATGCCATTAGTTGATGTTGTCGGTAAACTTGCTGGGGTAGCACCCACACAATAAGGTCCATAACTATTAAATGTCG
>CAYZQX010000473.1:0-3038 GCA_964480615.1 uncultured Chitinophagales bacterium
TGATTCAAATTCATTACTAAATACGTATATGTCATTTACAGCACAAAAAAGCAATGATGTAATGAAATTACTGACTGTATTCTCAGCATTCTTTCTTCCACTAACATTTATTGCGGGTATATATGGTATGAATTTTGACAATATGCCAGAACTGAGATACAAATATGGCTATTTTGTAATCCTGCTATTTATGTTTCTTATTTCGATAGGTATATATCTATGGTTTAAAAGAAGACGGATTATCTAATCAGAAAAGCTTCAATTATTAAGTAACTTATCTTGTTATCATTGAGAACATCAAATTACTTACACTTTATAAAATGGATTTGTAATCAGCATTATAGCATAAAATACTATAACATTTATTTCTCTACTACATAAAATTTTTGCTTACTAATAATATCTGTTCTGACTAGTACAAATTCATATACAATAACCTAATTTGAAAAAATAAAAAATCCCTCTTAATTTCCAATTGAATAAATGGTAATTAGAAGTTTTAAAAATAAAATATTATTTTTGATGACCTTTTATACGATTTTATAGTTCCCACTTTGGATACCTTGATTTGGTGGTCAATAATCGGCAATAATTAAGGAGTTATAAAAAAGTTCGAGTAATAGGGCAAATTTGGATGCCCCATACTGGTATATTATCCATCAAGCATCAATAATCCTCCACCAATAGATATAGCTTTAACACGAATATTTAATAATTATTTTATTTTAACAAAATGGAATACAAAGCTTCCCTAGATTCCCTCGCTAAAGTCGTTACTATATTTGTTATAATCCTATTTCTCTGGTTGGGAATAATTAGTATTAAAGGGTTAATCAACCCAATAGACACTACCTCAATTATTATACATTCTGCCCTCTTATTACTTTATATCAGCACCTTGCTCGGCACTTGGCTCTATGCCCCTAAAAAATACATCATTGATGAAAACAGACTCATTATTGTAAGGGCTATTGGAAATTTAGTTATCCATCGAAAAGACATAAAACAAGTTATCAAACTCAATGAAAAGGAGTCTCGTCAATCCTTTAGAACTTTTGGTGTTGGGGGACTATTTGGATATTTTGGAAAATTCTATCTGCGCAATTATGGATATGTAAATTTCTATACTACTCAGCACAAAAACAAGATACTAATTCTCACTCAAAATGATCAAAAATTGGTCCTAACGCCAGATGATTCAAGTATGGCCCATCAATTGACGTAGTTATCTTAGCACTTGATGACTAATAATACTTTGCAAAATATGCTATCCTCCTAGAGTAGCTAAACATACCAAACCTGTCAATAAATTCCACAAGCAATTAAATTAAATAGTTGTATAATAATTATTGTAGATATTTTCATTTCGTGTTCACCGCTAGGATAACAAATTCAACACCTAATATTAACCATTGATAATATCCAAAACATAACATTAACTGTTAATCCAAATTTAGAAATACCTAAGTGTCTTAATGCAGTGCATACTCCAAGATTATACACAAAGATATAAAAACGTAAGTTTATAATAACCACTAAAAAAATGATCAAGATTGATACCTGAGGTACAATGCGTTTTTCATTATTAACACTGCTGTTAAGCCTTAGCGATGTGGAGGGTTTAGTGTGTGGGTGGGGCGGCTGTATGGGCTGTTAGCACCACCCACACACCGAAATGAAATGAAGCCCGCAACGTAGCGACCCGAAGGGGAAGGCCCTAAATAAAATCAAACTTGTGTTATAAAAATTGTAGCTATCTGAAGGCCTATATTACCAACAACTTTGCTATATCAAAAGCCTATAGAAGCTGCTTGCTTATGAGTTGAATAAACTCATTGCGTGTTTGTAACTTTTCAAACTCGCCACAAAATGCAGAGGTTGTAGTTATCGAATTTTGTTTTTGCACACCACGCATCATCATACAAAAATGCCGCGCTTCTATCACTACTGCAACACCCAATGGATTCAAGGTTTCTTGTATCGCATCAAGCACTTGATGTGTGAGTCGCTCTTGTACCTGTAATCGCCTTGCAAATACATCTACAACCCGAGGAATCTTGCTTAGCCCTACTACTTTGCCATTAGGAATATAGGCCACGTGTGCCTTCCCATAAAACGGCAATAAATGGTGTTCACACAATGAATACATCTCGATATCCTTCACAACAACCATCTCGTTATAACCCTCATTGAATAAGGCTGACTTCAATATCTGGTGCGCATCTTGCTTATACCCCTGTGTAAGAAAACTCATGGCCTTCGCAGACCGCATAGGTGTTTTCTGCAATCCTTCACGAGATACGTCCTCACCATAATGCGTAATACATTCTGTAATATGTTCAGCAATAGAATCCAATTTATGTGGATCGTAAATTTCTTCTTTTTTATACATTAATAGGATTGTTTTTTAATTTGTTGAGATAGTTCCATTGAAATGTTCTAATAGAAAGATCTAAGTTTTGATTAAGAATTATTCGCCATAGTATTCGGCATAGATATTCTCAGTTTCTACGAGTTTGATGCAATGCAATGTACAACCCACAATATGAGGTTTCAACTGATTCCATATAGCAATCAAAAAATTTTCAGTGGATGGGAGTATCCCCTCCATAAAATCAACATCGAGATTCAAATTTTTATGATCCACACGATCAATAATTTCAGACTGAATAACTTTGCTCAACTGATGTGCATTAACAATAAATCCCGTTTGTGGATCAGGGGTGCCCTTAACGGTGACTAATAAATCGTAATTATGCCCATGAAAATTTGCGTTCGCACATTTGCCAAACAGTGTTTTGTTTTCATCCTCAGACAATGCTGGTTGAAATAGGCGATGTGCCGCATTAAATCGCTCCCTACGTGTCAGGTAAACCATAATAGTGTGCAAAAATAGGCAATTTTTAATTATCAATGTACAGCGTATTATTCATAGCAGCTTGTTTTGTTTTATGTTCAATAATTTGGTAGGGATATGGTCTTCCAAAAATATATTTCAAATCCTGATCAATAAACAGAAGTTTTAAGGCAAATTCAAT
>CAYZQX010000474.1:0-3022 GCA_964480615.1 uncultured Chitinophagales bacterium
GGGTTTTGTCCGTCGGCACCTTGCCATTGTAAGTGGGTTATGTACCAGCGATTATTTTTATTGATTAGCTGTATTTGATTGATGCCTTGTTCGATTCCTCTTGGTCCCATATTGGCTTCATAACTGCTGATTACTGAGGCAATATTACCATAAATAGAAGATTTGCGACCAAGTTCTTTTTCAGTGAACTGTATCTCTTCCATAACCTTGCTATTGTATTTTATGTAATCTTCAACTGTAATTGTATGGATCTTATTGCCTTCTTCGGTAGGCTCAACTACATTCATCAATGCTTCAGAGGTAAAGAATGCTCGAAACAAATCCCAGTCCCTTTTTTCGCCTAGTTGACCTGAAACAAATTTATATAAATTACTCACCACTGCATCAGCAGTTGTAAAGTATTGCTGAAAATTAGCATTTTCTGATCTAGCAATCTTATCATTGATGGTCTTGTTATTATTAGCATCCTCAATTTTTAATGACTCTTCATATTGATCATCCAACCACCTATCGCGCAACATAAGTTGTCGCTCACTCGGATCGGTCATTAAAGTCATTTGGTGTTTTACAGTCTTTTTTGATTTCATGGCGGGAGCTTTTAGCACTACATCATCGTAGCCACCCTCTTCATTCGGTCGCTTAATTTTTAGTGCAATCTCATTCCCTACGGACATATTCTTTTTTAAATCATCTAGTAAGCCTATCGCTTCCAGTGGTGCATCAAATTCCACACCATTGATTGCATATATTTCATCACCCACTTGATAACCCATTTTTTTGCCAAATTCATTGAGGTTGTTTACGTTGCTCACCATTAGTCTGTTAGTGGCAGGATTAAATCCAAGTCCTACCTGACCTAGTGAAAACTCTTCTATAAATCCATCTCCGGTATAGTCAATACCCACTTTGTTGAGCACTTGTTTCAGTGGCAGTGGACTAGGTCCAGCAACATACTTTACAAGGAAGTCTTTTATTCGCGGTGCGGTTAAACCTGCAATATCATCAAATAAACTTTCATCTTTAAATGGTTTATGTGGGCCATATAATTTAGTTAAATCTTTTTCTAAGTCCATTAATCGATATTTTCCGTTTGACCAATCGAGTAACTCTATATCGAGACACAAGCCTATGATTGCACCTTTTTGATAGACATTGCCATATTGATCTTCGTAAGTTGTGGTACAAGACTTACTCATCACAGTAAAAGGCAAGGTGTCATTATAGAGCTGAGTCATTTCCGTCATTTTGTTTTGTACATCAGCTAAATATTCGTCAATAGTTTTAAGTCCTTCACGTACTTGAAAATGCTGGGCACTATACTCAGTGATTCCTTCATATAACCATAAATGTTCGGATAATATTGGTTCATCAAAATTAAAATATTGGATCTCTTGAGCATGTAGATTGAGTGGTGTTACTATGTGAAAAAATTCGTGTGCCACAATATCTCTCACCATCGGTAGAATAATTTCGGCAGGTAATTCAGGCAAAAAATAAAATGAACACTTATGATGTTCTAATGCCCCATAAACCATAGGGTCGTTATCCGCAAAATACAATAAAAAAGCATAGTGATCTACTGGTAAACTGCCACCAAGATAATCCGCTTGTGCGCGCAAGGTCTCTTCAATATTCGCTGCTAGGTAGGAGGCATTGATTGTTTTATTAGGGGAATATACACCTATGAGTACCTCAGCTCCACTCACTTGTATCCTGGCAATATCAGGCTGCGCATACATGATAGGCGCATCAGTTAATCGAAAATAGGACTCAGTCCAGAATATATCCTTTTCCTCATCACTGTACACAGGTTGAAGCGCTGTGGATCCATAAAATCCTTTTGGCTTGGTGATTTCAACAGTATAAGGCAGCTCACGCATATTGTCTAAATAGCCAAAAAATGCAAAGGTATTAATGACAAAATTTTCATTCGCTTCAATATTAGTACCTGCCATAGGCAAAGGAATATTGGGTTTATCAGAATCATAAGTATCTTCAACCCAATAAGAGATTTTTGTAAGTTTATTGGCTTTGCTGATTTGCCATTGATTATCATTGAGCCGCTTAACTTTGAGCCTTGCTCCTTCCGCATCGTATGCTTCTAGCCCATCCACAAATCGGCCAAAATCCGAAATACTATAAGTACCCGGAACAATCTTAGGCAATGCAAAAATTATTTCCGATTTGGATTGTCTTGGTAATTCAACCTCGACTTTTAAGCGATCATTATCCACTTTATTTAGATCGAGTGAATAATAATAACCCAACTTATTAGGTATCGCCGTTAGGTCGAGTGTATAGGTTATAGCTAGTGCAATAAAGATGAGCAACCTCATTGTTATAAAAATTTGAGTGCGAAGGTAAATAAAAACCTATATCTATTCAATTAGATGGGTAGTTAAATAATGCAAACGTTCATTGCTTTTATTCATTTCCAGAATTTAGAATCAATTCGATTTTGTAATCAGTTTTGGTCAATTGATATTGCAATGTATAATGTAAAATATACGAATGCAATATAATTTTGAAGTAATCATATAACTAGACTCTAGACACTGGATAATGGACTCTAGACACTGGATAATGGACTCTAGACTTAGTGCAGTTGTTGCAACAAACCTAAGGGTCGTAAATCCTAGTGCTAAGTTGCGTGTCCTCACGCAACTTCGAAGCCAAGCCAATTTGCCTGACCCATAAATTACCAAACACAAAAGAGGTGGAACTTACCTAGTATAATCAATAATGTAAAATGCAAAATTCGAAAATATAAAATTGTATTATCGTAAATCCAAAATCGCTTTAACTAGACTCTAGACACTGGATAATGGACTCTAGACTTAGTGCAGTTGTTGCAACAAACCTAAGGGTCGTAAATCCTAGTGCTAAGTTGCGTGTCCTCACGCAACTTCGAAGCCAAGCCAATTTGCCTGACCCATAAATTACCAAACACCAAAGAGGTGGAACTCGCCTAGTATAATCAATAATGTAAAATGCAAAATTCGAAAATATAAAATTATATTAT
>CAYZQX010000475.1:0-3001 GCA_964480615.1 uncultured Chitinophagales bacterium
GTCCTCTATCTTAACCGAGCATTATTTCTGTCCAAACATTGGGGAGTACTTCATTTCTATTTATAACATTTATTATTACTTGCTCTATTATTGTCTATTCATACATAAGATAATTTAGCCTTTATATTAGAAATAGCTCAGCACATTTTAACTCGAATTAATAGAAGTTGCCTTTACTGTTATTGTAAAGCTTAACCTGACTTGCTGACTTCATTTTTTAATAGCTTGATCGTTGCATCTCTATATTATTGGGATATTACTGGTACTAATATCAAAGCATTGTATTCGCGATAGGGATCGTAAGGGTTTAGTACAGGGCTGGCTGGCTTTCTATTGCTATGGAAAAATTATGCCGAAAGCCAGCCAGCCCTGTACCGGAGCGTCAGCGAAGCCCTGGAGTGCCCGGGCCGGAGGCATCGCTCAAGTGACCTTGAAAGAGCAATTGTATATAGATTTGATGTCATAAGAAAAGCAGCTTGCTATTTAGGATTAAATGGAATTAATTAAGTTGAGTATATTTATGCTAAAATTGTAAAATGGCCTCCCTTAATTATAGGTTCTTATTTCTGACTATTAGACTTTTACTGTTGCTAATTGTAGTCAGTTTTTCAGCTATGAGCCAGGTTGTGATTAATGAATACTCAGCCGCTAACTTATCATCTAATATTGATAATTATGGTGAATATGAAGATTGGATCGAATTGTATAATCCCACAGGTTCGCCTATCTCGCTAACTGGGTATTATTTAAGCGATGATATTGCTGACCCGCAAAAATGGCAGATACCAGGTGGTATTACGATTCCTGCTAATGGTTATCGACTGTTCTGGTGTTCAGGCGAAGATATTATTGTAGGCACTAACTATCATACAAATTTTAAAATTACGCAGACACAATCAAGTGAGGATATAGTATTAGCAAATCCCTCTGGTGTCATAATAGATAGTCATGATATACCCAGTACCAATAAAAGTGGGCATAGCTGGGGGCGAAGGACTAATGGTGGTGTTAACTGGGGCGTGTTTACTAGTCCAACACCAGGGAATCCAAATGGTGCAGTATCTTATGCGGACTATGCTTCACGACCAACCTTTAGTATGGAAGCAGGAGGATATGCATCGGCACAGTCCATTGCATTAAGCACTAGCGAACCTAATATGACTATACGATATACGATCGATGGATCAGAACCTATACCTGCCTCTAATGCTTATTCTGCACCCATCAATGTTGGAAGCACTACTGTAATTAGAGCCGCATGCTTTCCTCAAGATCCCGATCTATTGGTAAGTAAAGTGGAAACCAATACCTATCTTATCAATGAAAATACCAATAACTTATATGTGGTAAGCATTAGTGATCAACAAGTATCTTCATTGATTAATGGAAATCAAATAATCGCTAAAGGCAATTTTGAATTATTTGATAGCGGACAAAACTTGGTTTGTGATGGAGCAGGTCAATTTGATAAACATGGAAATGACTCTTGGGCTTATCAGCAACGTGGACTAGATTTTGTTATGAGGGATGAATTTGGGATTAATGATGAAATTGAGTATCCAGTTTTTGCAACACAAGAAAGGAATGAATTTCAAAGAATAATACTCAAAGCTGGAGCTAGTGATAACTATCCCTTTTCAAATAACTCTGGACTGTTAGGTGCTTGTCATATTAGAGATGCCTATGTGCACCAGCTTTCAATTTTAGCTAACCTCGATTTAGATGAAAGAGCTTATGAACCTTGTATATTATTTGTAAACGGACAATATTGGGGATTATATGAATTGCGTGAAAAAGTAGATGATAATGACTATACTAAATATTATTATGATCAAGGCGAAGATTGGATTGATTACATAAAGACTTGGGGCAATACTTATGCTGAATATGGTGATCTGAATGACTGGAATAGTCTTAGAAATTTTATTCTTAGCAATGATATGTCTATACAAGCTAATTATGATAATGTTATAGATGAGTTGAATCCCATGAGCATTATTGATTATGTAATTCTCAATACACATATTATTAACACCGACTGGCTCAACTGGAATACTTCGTGGTGGCATGGTACCAAACCTCCTGGTGTGCCTTGGAGATATGCACTGTGGGATATGGATGCCACATTTGGACACTATATAAATTATACCGATATACCTAGCACCAACCCTAATGCGGATCCTTGTCAAATCGAAAGCCCACAGATTGATGACCCTCAATCCCATCTCGATGTTTTTGATGCATTACTTGCTAATGAGGAGTTTCATAATCTCTACATCAATAGATATGCTGACTTGAACAATTCCTATTTTACCTGCGATTATATGATTGATCTGCTGGATGATATGATCGCAAGGATTCAACCTGAAATGACCAGACACATTAATAGATGGGGTGGAAATTACAATACTTGGTTGAATAATGTGCAAGATATGAGGGATTTCATCCTCACTAGATGCACGATCATAGAAACTTCAATAGCAGATTGCTATGAGTTATTAGGGCCCTATGAGGTTAATGTATCGATAAACCCCATAGGCAGTGGCACAGTATTGCTCAATACCATTACCATCACAGATACATTTTCTGGTTCCTATTATAATGGCTCTCCTATAACGCTGGTCGCACAGCCACCAAGTAATGGAAGTTTTGTAAACTGGGTAATAACTGGAACAGTTCCTAATGGGATAGACTTAAATGCTCCCACTATTAGTTTTGATCCTACTGGAGTGGTAAATATTGTTGCCATTTTTTCCTATTGTCCCACCATCAATTGTGATGATGCTAATTGCATGACAATCGATAGTTTTAATTCAATTTCTTGCCAATGTGAACACCAATCTATTGTTCCCAATAATTGCAATGACAATGATTGTACCAATGGCCTAGAGATATGGGATGTCAATACTTGTACTTGTGTAACCGATCCCAATACCATACCAACGCCTTGTGTGGATGATGGAGATCCTTGTAATGGCCAAGAAAATTGGGATGCAGCTAC
>CAYZQX010000476.1:0-2995 GCA_964480615.1 uncultured Chitinophagales bacterium
TACTTCCTCCACAGGTTCGGTTGCAGTTACTTGAGCAACTTTAGCGGCGGCTTTATCAGAACGATATTTGCGCTCATTTTCATCCTTATCCGCTTGTTCTTTAATGCGCTTTAATTCTGAAGACTGCTTGTGCTTATTGATAGCACCCTCTTTTTCTTCAATCCATTTTGCTAAATTGGCATCTGCTTGCTCTTGGGTAAGGGCACCTTTCTTCACTCCACGTTGTAGATGTTTTCTGTACAATACCCCTTTGTAAGACAAGATCGCCTTTACAGTATTAGTAGGCTGCGCACCCTTATCTAACCAATCAAAAGCCTTATCACTATCCAACTCAATCGTAGCTGGTATGGTGATCGGATTATATGAGCCGATACGCTCAATATACTTACCATCTCTAGGCGCTCTGCTATCAGCCGCTACTATGTGATAAAAAGGCCTTCCTTTTCGGCCAAATCTTTGTAATCTTAACTTTACTGCCATAGGTCAATTTCTTTTTTTGTGAGACCAATTCTGTCAAGAATGATAAACAATCAACAGAATGAGGCCACAAAGGTACTAAAATTATTATTACCTTGTTCCTATTTAGTTAAATAATATTTTCTTAACGCTTACTATTTCTTACAACTATTTGGTTTTCAAATAGTTCTAAATCGTTTTTTTTACATTTATGCAGCACATCTTTATTAACCTACTGTCTATTTTCAATCATAATTTACAATTTTGCGTTCGTTTTATATCCTTAGAATTTGTTTTTTTTCTATTAACAACAATTATTCAAAATGACTTTAGAACCCACTATTACCTCTATTATTATTACAAAACTCAAAAGTTGTCCGAATCCATTCATATATTAAGCTTAAACCAGCATCTATGCCGAATTTCAGAATTAGAATTAGTAACCACAATTGGATTCAATATTCATTTGAAGTGCTTTTCTTTTTAATTTATGGCAATGCCTAAAGGCCCGGGCTGCTACAGGCTCCATTTCATTTCGGTCTTATTCACTGCCACCCTCTTTCTATTTTCCATACATACCCAACTTACCCTTTGCATCTACTTTCTCAATAACCCTGGGTTAGGGCGTCAGTGAACAAGACTAAACCATTCCGCATCCCTATCGCTTATAGAAGCAAAAGAGCCATTCACTGGAAAAAATAATTTGAATTTTTGGCAATAAGTAAATTATTTCCTTATGTAAAAAATTCCTCAACATTGGGTTATTGCGCTAAAAAATTTAAAAACCAGCATCATTCTAGAACTGCTGAAACAATCTTGATTCTATCACAAACGAAAAAAGCAAAGACAATTGATCGTCTTTGCTTTTTAATTATCGGATTGGCTAAGTCAATCGAATAAAAAAAGATCAATCCTAGCCAGTAAAAACTTTGCCAATCAATTAATGATTATATCTAAAATTTTTGATATTGCCTTTAGCATCTTTAATATACATTTCTACACGGCGGTATTCCTGACGAGCATCTTTTAGAGACTCTGGTCTTAGCGGATGGAAATTGCTCAACCCAGCGGATCCACCATTTGATACAGAAACCTTATGCTCGGAAATTCCCAAACTAACTAAATAATCTTTTACTGCCTTGGCACGTTCCACAGCAAGTGCTGAGGATTCACCATTTTTAGTATCTGCAAATCCTTTTAAGGCCACTGAATAACCTCTTTTCTCTCTCAATTCTTCAAAAAGACTACTCACGGCCGTTTCATCTGAAAGCGATGCTGAGTTTTCACTGAAATATTGAGGCTCTATATAGGCAAAACTTGATCGATCATCGCCAGTAGAACATCGGATGGCACAAGGACCTTGATCACTGATAAATCCTGGATCATCTTTGCTTTTTCTCCTACAATTGCTTGCACAATTTTCGCGCATAGCTATAAAATCCACTACTCTAGCATCTCTATAACCTAATGAAAGTGCCTTATCGCGTGCAGCGGTCGCCTCAGTCTCAGACTTTAAATTCACGATATAATAGCGAAAAAACTTGCCTGATCCATCCATTTGCTCATCAACTTTGTAGGGCAACTTGGCAAAATAATCGGACTCAGCACTCACTGTAAAGGCCTCTAAAAACACACCCCATTGCTGAGCTGACAATACACTAGAAGCTAAAATCAATAATAAGGATAATAATTTCTTCATAAAAAAATTGGATAATACGATATTAAATTAAAAACTGTTTTTCTTTTTATTCTCTGATCATAAAATTGTGGAATTCAATGAATTGAATATCCTCAGTTACAACACTGGTAACTTGTGCTTGCTGTGGTCCATCCTTGACCCATTCAGTGAGCTTATCTAATGACTCGAGATTGCCACAAACCTCCATATACACAGACCCATCTTCTTCGTTTCTAACCCATCCATTAATTCCTAATTCGATTGATTTTTCCTTAGCCGACTGTCTGAAATACACCCCTTGAACTTTGCCATTCACTCTAATGGAACGACCAAGCAATTCTTCTTTAACAAAACTCATTATAGGCACTTATAAGATTCGATGCAATTAGTTCAGCGGGGCGACCTTCTATTTGGTGACGCTCTATAAAATGTACTAATTCGCCGTCTTTAAACAATGCGATGGAAGGGCTACTAGGCGGATAAGGCTGGAAATATTCACGTGCCTTAGCAACTGCATCGGTATCAACTCCTGCAAAAACAGTTAGCAGGCGATCGGGTCTTTTGTCATTGTGCACAGAAGCGATTGCTGCCGGACGGGCATTGCGTGCCGCACAGCCGCACACTGAGTTAACTACCACTAGGCAAGTGCCCTTGCCCGATCCTATTGCCTGTTCTACATCACTAGAACTTACTAAGGACATAAAGCCATTGTCCTCTAATTCGGCCTTCATTGGGGCCACTAATTCAGCTGGATACATAATTTCTCCTTTGATTTTTGGGTTTTATAAATTGTTTGACTGTATTTTCTCAATTGGTTTATTCGAGAAAATAATATTTTTTTGAGATTTTTATTTAAATGTA
>CAYZQX010000477.1:0-2986 GCA_964480615.1 uncultured Chitinophagales bacterium
AAATTCAGTAGCTTAAACTTGATACGCAATATGTACCATCTTAGGGGGATACATTTGACCTTGTGATTCGGATTTTTTTAGAAGGGATATCGCATTGTCAGTTTTTAAAAATGAGTCTAACTCTTTTTGATCAGAAGTGAGGTTGAATCTGGCTAAATCGATAAATCCCTTTTCAGTAATCTCTTTTTCAATAATATCAGAATTTACAAAATAGCCGGCATTGTAATTTTCACAAAAGGCTTCATACAATGTGCTTTTCCCCGATCCGTTGGGTCCGGCAAATATTCTTAATCGTTTGACTTTAGACATAAGGAAATGCCTTTTTTAAGACCTTCTATTTTTGGCTTAATAGGTACAATCTTTTTTAGTATTATAAAATTGCCATTTGGTCTCGACTCAATTAAATTCCCATTCTCAATAGATTTGATAGTTAAATCTAAAGCTTTTGACGATCTAATTGCATGTGAAGTGGCTTTTTTAGCCGACTTTATGGCAATATTTAATTCGTTAGTGGCTTCCTCTTTAATTTTTTTTAAGGACAATTTTTTATCCTTATTCTCTTTATTATTGCTTTTCATCTTAGAAATTTCTACAAATCTAATGGAAATATTTTTATTCTTGCTAAATTAGGGCTTGCTAAATAACTCTGAAATCTTTTATTTTAATAGGTTTTAGCTATTATTAGTGCAATGGATATTCACACAATTTTATTGGTTTACGTAAATAAGCTTGCATCATATATATGCTTTGTGTTCTTTTGTAAAGTGCTCTTTCAAGCTGTATTTGCGATAAGGATAGACGCAAACCAAGCGTTAGCGCAGGTTCTTGTTTCCAATATAAAATAATAGTTTCGCAAGCAAAAGCCCACAGCGAGGTACAAATCGAGCGATAGCGAAGATTCTTGCTTGCCATTGAAAATAAACTATTCAGCAAGTAACGAGGACTTGTAGCAGATAACCCAGGCCGCAGGCATCGCCCAAAATTAATAGAATACTTGAACCTACCATTTGCGCAGTTATTTATATTCAGATTGTTGGTTCTATCTTGCTATTTCTTTTTTCAGGCTTCAATTTCATCTATTAGATTGCATAGCTTTGCAATAGCGTTTGAATGATGTTGTAAGCTTTACTGTTGCTATTAAATTGTGTTGCGCTGGTTATCACTGATTTATGTGGTGCTATTTCAATCATTGAGTTATTGTTTTTGTCTTTGTTTTTTATGGGTTTATTGGTTAAATTTATCAATGCAATAAATTCATTTTCTTTCCACATAAAGCGCAGGTGTATGAGGTGATCAATCTCTTGATGGCTAATAACTTGTGGATGATCTTTATCAATAAAGATTTGCCATATCATTTTTTGTTGATCTTGATAGGTACTAATGTCATCAGAAGTAAATAGCAAGCTGCTATATAGCCAGTTAATAAGAAACAGTGTCTTTCTTTCAGTCCAACTCATTTTCTGATTTTCTTCACGCAGGATAAACACATCGGGGTCATTGCCAAAGGCGAGTTCATTGAGCTGACGCCTATTTATCGTATTTTGTAAGGAGCCCAAAGTACTAGGTCGTTCTGGCAGGTTCAAATGCTTTAGCAGTGGAAAATCCCAGTCGAGGTGTATATCATTTCCTATCCTACAAAAGTCACAAAGACCAATAGAGGGAAATACAGGAACGCCACAAAGCAGTAATTCCGCTTTTTGGGTGAGTCGGCGCAATAATACAAGTGATTTATTCATCAATTGAGCACGTGTAAAACCACTATGTGGGATAGCGCCTCCTGCAAAGAGAAAATCCAGTTTTAAGAATTCGATGCCCCAGTCTTGTATGATGGTGTTAAATAAGCCTTGTAGATAATTTTCTACCTCAGGAAGAAGAACATTGAGGCCATAATAATATCCTTTCCACACGGGGTTGTATGCTAGTTTATAGGGCTTTCCACGTTCGTCCTTGATAAAATAAGTTGGATTCGCCTTTACAATGGCTGAGTGGGATACTGCGCACAGTGGTGCAAGCCAAAGTCCAGGTTTAAGACCCGCTTCTTTACAAGCAAGCGCAATCGGTTTTATGCCTTCAGGAAATTTGGAATTTATGCTGTACCAATCACCTGTCTTCGTTTGAAAGCCATCATCAAGTTGAAAAATATCGAGGGAACCAGTATAGTTTTTGAGTTGGTTAATATTTTTATAGCACAATTCCGCATCTATTTTATCATAGTACTGATACCATGAAGTCCATCCCTTGTATTTCTTATTCAGTGGTCGTTCCGTCCACTCATTTCTTTTGATTCCAAGGCGATCTTGTATATATGTTTTGTAGTGATTATCAAGTAATTCATCACCTATATAAAAAGCACCTATGAGGACACGTGTGCCTGACTGCCAGCGCATACCTTCTACATCTCTATTAATAATCAGTTGACTTGTGCTGTGATTGTAGTAATAGGCAGTATAGGCATTCTCTTCATCCAGCGATCCTATAAAATACACCGACCCATCACTTACTACCGGTTGTAAATAAGTGTAGTTCCAACTCATTTGATAGCCGCTGTACATGTGCAAGTTAAATATGTGATCGGCGGCTACATACTTCGCAATTTTTTTTATGAGACTTCCTAGGTATTCTTGCTTATCTTCTTTACCCATCAAGAGGCTAGGGCTCCAAGATTGAAAACCATTGGCAAAAAATAATTGATCACCTACCGATTGGATGTTAGTACTAATAATCAATCGTTTGGGCTGTAATGACTGTGGCAAAGTGCAAAATATTCTCACGACATTTTTATCCTCATCCCTATCAATTTCGATTGTGGAATTAGTTAGGTTTCGCTCATCAATATTGTATATTATTTTTTTACCTGCAATGTCTTCTATTATGATTTGTTGCCATTTTATTCGATTCACAGATGCGATGTTTTATGCAATAATAAGAATAATTTCACAAGCAATAAAATCATAAGTAGTTTGAATGGCTATCATGCTGAGGATTC
>CAYZQX010000478.1:0-2974 GCA_964480615.1 uncultured Chitinophagales bacterium
AGTTGGCAACTCAAATATAGTAAAGAAATTGGAATTATTTAGCAAGCCCTAATTATAAATCGTTAAAAAGCGATAGGGATAAAAGGGGTTTGTACAGGGCGGGCAGGCTTTCAGTTGCTGTGATCAATTAATGTTGAAAGCCTGCCCGCCCTGTACCGGAGCGTCAGCAAATCGAGCTTGCGAAGATTCTGATGGCCTTTAAAAAACTAATAAAATCAGAAAGCCCCGTATAGCCTGGGCCGGAGGCATCGCCCAAATTATAATTGTGTCTAGTATCTTGTATAGGTAGGAGCTAAGAAAAATCAATTTAGTAATTACCCCATTTTACTAGGATCTATTCTATAAGTGTTAGGATTATTGTAGTAAATTCTAATTATTCATTAGACTCATCTTGTTTTGTAGTGTTTTTTATTGTTTGATTTATATGGGCAGTATCCTGAGTGGTCGTCAGACTATCTTCTTCGATTAAATCCGTTTGCAGCGAATCTAATGTATTATTAATCGCTTTTAGTTCATTGGATTTTAATTCTTTAGCGTCGAGTTCAGCTTTTATTTCCTTTATTTTATTGGCTATTAGTGAATCTTCTGGCTTTATGTCAAGTGCTTTGTAAAACTTATGCAATGCATTGTTGAGGTCACCATTATTTACATATTGCAGACCCTCTTCATAATTGGTTTTATATTCAGCTTCCATTCTATTCGTCTTCATTCTACTAATAACTAAAAAAGAAATCAAAGCTGCCAAGCCTAAGAAAACTAACAAACCTACAAGGTATTTTTTATTTGATGTTGGCGACATACTGTCAAGGATTGGGGCTTGAACCTTTTCAGTTCCTATATCACCAATTTCAAATAGATAAAGGGAATAGTTATCCCGCGAAAACTCTTTTGCAAAGCGCTCCAGATAACCATATACATCATTTAAGCTATTGGTTTCAACAAACAATTTTTCCAAAAAGCTCCACTCCATTTGATCTGTAATACCATCGCTACACAGTAGGAATTTATCTCCTGGCTGGACATCGGTAATCAATTCTAATTCAATAGTACTATTGAGGTCAGAAGCGCTAACTGACCTCAAGATAATATTTTTTTGTGGGTGAAATACGGCCTCATCCTCAGTAATCTCGCCTTCTTCCACAAGTTTCATCACAAAACTATGATCTCGGGACTTAAAAATAATCTTGCCATTTCTCACCTGTATTATTCTGCTATCCCCTACCCAACCCACGTGCACGCCATCCGCCTGCAGATTAGCAAAAACAAGTGTTGTACCCATACCGGCACAATCGGGTTGTGCCTCTTCTGTGCTGACAAACTCCTCTTTTAGCTTGGCAAAAAGATGCTCATAAAAATCAGCATCATAGGGAAGCTGGCCCATCATGGAAAGACTTTCTCCCCAAAAATTGGCCGCCAATTTACTTGCTACTTCGCCCTTCTCAGAGCCACCAACGCCATCACATACCACGAAGACCGTCGTTTCCTCGTCTGCATGATTGAGCATAGGATATATAGAATCCTCATTTTGTGGGCGTATCCCCTTATCAGTTACACCTATAGGAGGGTTAATTTTGAGTTTCATCTGCGAAAAATACAAACATATAACGGAGATTTTTTATAATATTATTTAAAATCAGATTTTTACTAGGGAATAATAGCTATATAAAGGTGATTTTTCAAGCTTAGTCCGAATAAGCATTTCTTTTTCATAAGTATTTTACCACTTCAAGTGGATGCAAGAGTGGCTAACTTACGAGGCTAATGTACTTGTTTCAATGGACTAAGCGCCAAAAAATTATACCGCAAAGTATTATTATGTGCCCATTGACCATGCCCAAATAACTGGTTAGTGGGTATAATGACAGCTGGCTAACCACGATTATTCATGATGTATAAAACCACAATTCTTTTTTCATCCTTAGGTAGGTATAAAAAAAGTGGGGCAATAATCATTTAAGATTATTGCCCCACTCTATATTAAAAATCTAAAGACTATTGGATCACCAATTTTTCAACTTTATTAGCTTTGTCTTGTGTCAATCTCAATAGATAAGTTCCTGCTGCTAATTCGCCTTTGCTAAAAGAATAGCTATTACCAGTAGAGCGATCAGACCATATCAGTCTTCCTGAAAGGTCTAACAATTCAAGATATACAACATTGTTAGCAGTATTTTCAAACTGAATAGTTGCTACCTCCGCGATAGGATTAGGAATTACTTCAACACCATTGTTTGCTTGATCTTGTATTCCAGAAGCAACAGACTCTTCGATAAATGGATCAGACCATCTTTCGTCCGTAAGGAATTCATAATCGGTCATTGTTTTCATGAATGCTACTAAGGCTGCTTTTTCTGAAGGTTCAAATCCAAAGCCAGTAAATGGCTGAGGGAAGCTAACAACATATTGATCAGTGGTATTGAATGTAGAATTAGGATTCGGCTCTATACCCTCGCTGTAAAAGTCAACAACTTCTTCAAGTGTGCTAAAACGACCATCATGCATATATGGCGCTGATTTCGACACATTTTTTAGGCTAGGTGTTTTGAACTTGCCATTATCCATAGCATTTCCTGTAATGGATTGTACGCCAGCGTCGCCATATACCATATCTAATCCTGTATTGTGAGGTCCTACAAGTGGAGTGATGAATATACCTGTTGTTGGTCCACCATTGATACCACCAATTCCACCAGTGAAAGCACCAAATCCTTCAGGGCGAGTAATCATACCAGTGTGGCAGTTTTGACAATGCGATTCAAATATTGTTTTACCTTGTATTTCTTGCTCAGTAAAATTAGCAAAATTGTTTTGAATTCCCTGATCTAGTTTTGTATTTACTGGACGTATTGTAGTAACGAACTCAGCAATTGCTCTTCCTATTTTATTTTCTGTCACTTCGCTTGATCCATAGGCAGCTTGGAATAACTCACTATAATAATCTAAATTTTCAACACGCAAAATTACTTCGTCCATT
>CAYZQX010000479.1:0-2964 GCA_964480615.1 uncultured Chitinophagales bacterium
TTTCCCAGTCAGATCACAAATCCTTGACATATAACTAAATTTTGGACGGCAAATATCTTATTTTTTTTCCAACTATGCTAATGTTTATGCAAAAAAAACGTCAAAATGTGGATAAATTAAGGGAAATCCACATTTTTTATCGCTTCTATAGCTCTAAAACACATTTCTGAACTAATATCCAAGTGTGTAACTAGGCGAACTTGAGTAGGACTAAAGGGAATTGCTAATATATTTTTCTTAGCCAGTGCTTGTGTAAAATCAGCGGATGAAATCGTTTTTACCACCTTAAAGATCACAATATTCGTCGAAACAGGAAGAATCTCCTCCACCCATGCTGATTCCGAAAGTGCCGCTGCTAATAATTTGGCATGCGTATGATCTTCTTTTAGCCGCTCTATATGATGTCCTAGCGCATAAATCCCTGCAGCAGCTAATATTCCCGACTGACGCATACCACCACCAAATGCCTTGCGCCAACGCCTTGCCTCTGCTATAAACGAACGATCACCGAGCAATAATGATCCGACTGGTGCACCAAGCCCCTTAGAAAGACATAAAGAAAGGCTATCAACCTCCTGCCCTATTTCCTTGGCAGTATAACCGCCCTCAGCCATTGCATTGAATAGTCTCGCACCATCCATGTGCAACCTCAAATTATTGCGTTTACAACATGCAGCAATGTCCTTTATCGTGGAAAGATCATAATAAGAACCACCACCTTTATTAGCCGTATTTTCTATGACTACTAACTTTGTCAGTGGAAGCCAATCTTGCTTGGGCAAGATAGATTCCTCAATTTGTGCTGGTGTAATGAGCCCATTTTCACCCTTGATCAAGCGCAAAGAAATTCCACTGTGCAAGGCAAATCCACCATTTTCATAGAGATATACATGCGATAATTCATCACATATCATTTCATCCATTGGCCTAGTATGACACTTGATCGCTATTTGATTACACATCGTACCACTAGGACAATACAATGCGGACTCCTTGCCAAACATGTCAGCCACAAGCTCCTGTAATGCCCTCGCAGTAGGATCTTCAGCAAATACATCATCGCCCACCTCAGCACTCATCATAGCCCTACGCATAGCTTCAGTAGGACGCGTTACAGTATCACTTCTTAAATCAATATTCATATTCAGCATCAAAAATAATAAACTTATAATGAATCACTTTAGTATGGAAATTACAAACTATATTAACTCCCACTTGTATTAACTACTGCAATCTATAGCCTATTTTTTATTAATAAAATAACGAGCCAAAAGGAGCATACAAAATACACAGAATTGCAGAATGGGAATGAACAATAAAAATCAATACTGATTTAGAATACAAAGAATCTTTTGGTAAAATGCTGTCTAGATTGAATAATAATCTAATTTGGCGATGCCTGCGGCCCGGGCTCTACGCTACTATCTTTTAGGCGGCTACAATAATACTTACACAATTCAAGCTTTACATCTTGCTGTATATCCTACTATTTTTCGAGCGATTTTAGCAACCCATTCGCCCCCTAAAAGGATATCCGCTGCGATCCCTATCGCGTTTTAGTAATTACAATAAGTAGTGGTTTTACACTGCTTATCAATGGCAGATAAAACAAGTTAATGGTTAGTATTTATAAATGCTAATAATTCACCCTTGATTCCTATCCACCGATCCTCAATAATTGCTGCGTAAAGCTAAAGAATGTGCTGGGGAAAAATATTGCTGTGAATAAGATGCCAAATATGGCTCCACTAAAGTGCACGTCGTGCGCAATATTGTCCATGCTATTCTTACTGGCATAATAACTATAACCCAAGTATATAAATCCAAAAATAAATGCAGGTATTAGCCCATAAAACATTGCCCATGGATAAAACAAGATAAAACTAAAAACAACACCTAATACTGCGCCACTAGCTCCTAAACTGAGGTATCTAGGATTATTCCTCTGCTTAAAATACAATGGGATATCAGCAATAATCATAGACCCAAAATACAACAGTATATAAAGTGTATTCCCCAATTTGTGTTGTGCTGCAAAGGTTGCTTCAAGCTGCGAACCTAAACTCCAGAGCGTAATCATATTGAATGCAAGATGTGTATAATCAGCATGAATAAATCCGCTAGTGAGAAAGCGATACCACTCCTTGGTTCGTTTTATCTTTTCAGGATAAAAAATTAAATTCAATTTTAGCTCAGGGTTATTCATCGCCAATACTGAAACCAAACAGGTAATTCCTATAATGATAATTGTAAACATATATTGTTAACTATGGTGATAAGGTTCATTGTGAATGATGGTAAATCCGCGGTAAAGTTGCTCCAAAAAAATTAAACGGACTAATTGATGTGAAAAGGTCATCTTAGAAAGCGATAGTTTTTCCTTTGACAGCTTATACATACCTTCTGAAAATCCATAAGCCCCTCCTACGATAAACACTAAATGTTTGGTGCTGATGGATTGTAATCTTTCGATCCAGTTACTAAACTCCATACTGTCATAAGTGCGCCCTTTATCATCGAGTAAGACCACATATTCATCACCTTTAAGCTCCTTAACATACAAGGCCTCTTCTTTCTCCTTGAGCTTTTCCATAGGCCAGTTTTGGGTGTTCTTAATAGAAGGTAGCTCTATGATGTTAAAATCACAATAATGCTGCAACCGCTTTGAATATTCAGCTATGCCCTCACGCAAATAAGAACTGCTCGTCTTAGCCATTAATATTAAGGTGATTTTCATTTTATCTCTTTATTATATGTCTTACGATCACTAAGTTCTTGCTCCACCATCCTAATTTCAAAGTTATCATTAGACGATAAAAGAATACTTATAACAATCAATTGACCAACGCACAAAAATAATATATTATCAAAGACTGATGGACAATTTAATGAAAAACAACAATTACTTGTTTCAAATAATTCCATTCATAGACTCAAAAAAAATCAATAAAATGAATCAGCTTA
>CAYZQX010000480.1:0-2938 GCA_964480615.1 uncultured Chitinophagales bacterium
AAGGGGGATTTATGATTTCGGACATTGATAGTTGTTCCACTGATTGCTTATTGTATAGCGTTCAATATTGTTGATCTAATGATCCATAACTATGGCTTATCATTGTCTATATTAGGCGTGGTTTTTTCGATTTTTCTCTTTGTTTTTTCTACCTCATCAATATCTTCTTGCTTGGCTTCTTGCTCTATTAATTCTACATCTTTAGCAATGTACTTTACGAGGTAATCAAAATCAGAATTTGTAATGCATTTGTATTTTTTATCCAGATAGATATCTTTGGATGGTATTCGATAATTTGCTTTTATAGATAGTTCATAATAGTTGTCGAAATTCACATTTGCTAAGGAAGGATATTGCAAGGTATAGGGTTCGATTCCTAAGTCAAAACCGGGGACTAGCCAAGGCTTAATAAATGTTTCTGCACCGAAATTTCTTTGCAATAATAACTTAGCACTTGGCAATGCATTGACCTCCGTCCACCATAATCCTTCTACTGCACGCATAGCTCTATAAGTCTCTGTTTCAGAGCTTACCACGCCGAGTTCTTTTAGCTTATTATCCAGCAATTGAGTCATGGCTTCATCGTATGGAAGTGGACTGCTTATAGCTTCAATTCCTATATAGGTCCCCAGTAGATTAGAATACAAATCTTCGGGGGAAAAGCTAGAAAATCGCTCGGGTAACAATGGTACATAGGAGGAGCCAAACCAAGTGGCGATCTCATGCCATATTGATAAGTCAAAAGCGATGTTAGCGGCGGTATAAAGGGCGATGTTGGGATCAATGTCCGCAGGAATCTTTAGTTTCAAAACCTTTTGCCCGCCTTCTTTTCCGATCACTATATTGCTATTAGTGGGATGGTTTTTCAGTTCGAGTATGTGTACATAATAGTATGCTGTGAGATCAGCACAGTCTCTTAAATGTCCGATATCCAAAAAGCCTCCTTTAGCAGTATATATTATGCCATTGCCCTCATAGCGATCGCTCAAAAATTTGTGATTGCCCAGGAGATCTAATGAGATGATATCCGATATTTTAGCAAATGGAATACCTGACATCCGCAGATCAGTCCCAAACGTACAGCAAGTACGAATGATCTTAGGTGGAGGTGATAGGAGTTGTTTTTCAGTAAGGACCGGTGGCAGGGCATAGGCTTGAGCGAATGCAACAAACAATAAAATAACCATTAAGGTTAACTTTTCAATGCTTAATAATGGATTGTAACACATATTATTTTATTGATGTCTTGAATTCAAGTAATAAATGCAACTTTTCGGGTTTTCAATTTTTAGCTTATTTTTTCAGAAGAGAGAGGGAAAAAATCCCTCCCCCTAGCTGAATGGAATAGGTTTCGTAATTTGGCTCCCGGTCAAAAAAGTTCAAATATGAGTCACCTAACCGATGAACAAAGGTACACAATTCAATCATTACTTGGCTTAGGCTTTAATTATAGCCAGATTGCAGACACTATAGGTAAGCATAAATCAGTTATTAGTCGTGAGGTAGTTCGCAACTGTGATTTACGTAGCTCAACTTATAGTGCAAAATTAGCCATTAAAAAGTGCAAAGAGCGGCATAAAAAGAAGACTAAGCATCAAAGGTTTACTCCTGATGTATTGACCTATGTAAAAAGTCAAATAGAAAAGAATATTAGCCCGGAACAAATTATTGGTAGAGCAAAAATGGAAGGCATCGAATGCGTTTCTCATGAGAGCATTTACCAATATATATGGCTAGACAAAAAGAAAGGAGGCAAATTGTTTGAACACCTACGAAGCAAAGGAAAGAAATATCGCCGTAGGTCATCAGCAAAGGATTCTAGAGGATTGATCAAGAATGCCACAAGCATAGATGAGCGACCAACAATAGTTGAAGAAAAGATAAGACCAGGAGATATGGAGGTTGATTTAGTCATGGGAGCTAATCACAAAAGTGCGATAGTAACAATGAATGATAGATATTTAGGCATAGTAAAGATTGTCAAAGTTTCTAGTAAAGAAGCTAATGAAGTTAAGGAGGCTATAATAAATGCATTAACGCCTTGGAAGTCATTTATAAAGACAATCACTTCTGATAATGGTAAGGAATTTGCCTGCCATGAGGAGATAAGTAAGGCACTAAATGTTCAGTACTATTTTGCACATCCATATTGTAGCTGGGAAAGGGGGGCAAATGAAAATTTAAATGGTCTAATAAGGCAGTATTTTCCAAAGAAAACGGACTTTAGTAAAATCACAGATGAGAAAATAAAAATTGTAGAGGAAAATTTAAACAACAGACCAAGAAAAAGATTTAATTTTGCTACACCAAATGAAATATTTAATCAAAATGTTGCATTTATGACTTGAATCCACCTGTTATAATGGGTGGAAATGTGCGAATAGGTGGTTTAAGTGCGCAGCATAATTGATAGATTTTTATTGCTCCACCACCTATACAACTTCCATTCAGGCTATGCAAAAATAAACTAATAAAAGCACTTGTGAAAATAAGAAAATTAAGCACGAGCTTGATCAAGAAATAACATGATCTTATAGAGCCGTGATAAGAGAGATTGTAATCGAATCTCAATTAATCGACGCTGGATAATGGATACTAGACGCTGGACTTCATGTAGTTACTGCCACAAACATCAGGATCGTTAATCAATTATAAGTCGCTAGACACTGGCCAAAGTCAGTTGCTTTAACTAGTTACATAAATCGTAAATCTTAAATCGCGTAAGCTAGACACTAGACACTGGATTATGGACACTAGATTTAGTTCAATTACTGCAATAAAATTCATAATCGTAAATCGTCAAAAAAGCGATAGGGATGCGGAATGGTTTAGTCTTATATGCTGACTCCCTTTGTGAATGTCTTTAGTAGGAATGATGCCATTAGCTTTGTAAGATTTACGTTTTGATAAGAAGATCAGGGAGGCAGCATACAAGACC
>CAYZQX010000481.1:0-2900 GCA_964480615.1 uncultured Chitinophagales bacterium
ACATCAGTAGTAGGAATCAGTGAATAAGACTAAACCATTCCGCATCCCTATCGCGGATACAACTTGAAGGAGAATACCTATGAGACGATATTTCTAATTTATAATTCCAGCTTTTTTTTAGGAAAACGAAGCAATTCTGGTGTATATACATTGCACATACAATTTCCTAAATCCTTTATTTTTTAAGTAAGGTTAATCCGAAATTGGCAATAAAATATTGATTATAGTAAGTCTAAGATTTTTTCCTAAAGCGAAGAAAAAAATGCATCAGGGATGGGAGAGAAGCCACGTAGTGGCTGCCCGTAGTGAAGCGAAGGGCCGTAGCGTTAGCGCAGTCTCGTACAGCCCGACCCGCCCGTAGGAGCACTATTGATCAGCAACTGTAATGAGTATTGTGGTATGTCGTTCCAACTGCTAAGTAAAATGTTGGCGGGTGATGCCAAAATTTATATGCTGGGAAATAGAAACTATACAATAGATGTAATACTTATATTTATTAGTGCGACAAAACATCGACAGTTTAAAGCTGAAATCATGAACTATCTATCAGTTGAAATGCATCGCCTTAATTGAAGATTATAACCAATATAATTTCAGAATACACACTTATAATTTTATACTTACAAAGCGAGTGCGTATTGTAAGATAAAACTTTTCTACAACATAAATCTTTTTGTCAATAATAAAGTATAAATTAGTTTATTTTCGATCGCGAAACCAGAGACCTATGCGATTCATAGTTCGTGCACCACCTGAAAACATAGCCAAGGTAATAGCTATGATCAATAAGGCGATGTACCAAGGAAACACAATGAAGGAATATATAAAAATAATGGCAAATAAAAAGGTACATAGCAACATCCAAATCATAAAATAGGCTGTACTAAAAAATGGCAGTTCTTTAACCATTTTTCCAGCAATAAATTTTGCAAGGATTAACAATAAGCCCATGGCAACAATTGCTGGACTGAACAGCACCACGCCGAGTATCCATAGTCTTCGAATACCATAAGGATCAGCAAATTTTTCTTCATATATATGTGAGGAGAGCTGTGAGCCACTAGGATCTTTTTCATATTTCTTTTCCTCTTCAAAATGGTCATGCCACCGCTCATACCATATGCGCATCCAGGACTTGCGCCAGTTGCTAAATACCTTTTCAGCTTCCTTGTATTCGGGCTTTGGTGGCATATCAATAATGACGTTTCTTATCGCTTGTTCAGCTTTTTGCTTTGCTTCATTGAGCCAATGTGGGAGATCTTTCTCGGAAAAATCAGCAGGCCATGTGAGTTCATAGCCAGTACCGAACCGCAGGTATAATCTACGGTTGTAGGCCCATATTTTTTCATAATTAATGCCGATAGGCTGTACATATACTGAGGGAACATCTCTCAGTAAAGCTTCATACCCTATGCGTGCAAATCCTTTTTTGAGTGGATATAAGTATTCTTCTTGGTGGTGCATCCCTTCAGGAAATAGAGCTATCATTCCATGGCCTGCCAGTCTATCGCTACACTCATTGAATATCGCAGAATTTTTTTCGATACTATCCCATCCATCGCGTTCACGATATACTGGTAGCATGTTGATATAATGCAAAAAGCTAGCAAATGGAGGTTTGAAGGCGGAGGCACGTGCTAAGAAGCTAATCGGACGTGGGCTGATACATCCTAAGATCAGTGCATCCATAAGTGCGTTGCGGTGGTTAGCAATAAGCAGCACAGGTCCATCTTTAGGTAATAAGTGGAGTCCTGTAATTTCGATGCGAGAATAGAATTTTTTTAAGAAATACCAAACCCATATCTTCAACACAGAATACCAAAAGCTACCTTTTTTAGTCGCGCTATTTTGTTTTTTTACCAAAAAAATATATTCGACCGCAATTTATAAGAAAAAAGAATACATCTAATCTTGAGCTGCCAATAACTTCGTAATTATTATAAAATCACTAATTCTTTCGTGACCAATACCAGGCTAAAAATAGGGCGGTAAGCATGTCCCAAATACCCCACCAAGCGGCGATCATAGCCATACCACCCATCCCATTGAAAAACTGAAAGATTAATATAAGTCCCAATCCGGAGTTGTGAATCCCCGATTCGATACTAAGTGTTCTACAATCTCTTTCAGGAAGGGCAAAAATCTTGCCTATTAGATAGCCTACGCCAAGAGCAATGGTATTTCCAACTAATACAATTAAAAATACCAAATGAATATTTTTTAGAAAGTGGTTAAAGTTGCTAAAAAAGGCAGCGATGACAAAAAATATAAATAAGCCTAAGGAAATTTTGCGAATGGGCTTATGTAGTCTTAATGCCCATTGAGGATACTTATAGGATACATACATTCCAGCAATCATAGGTATCAACATAATGGTTAGAATGGTTTTAGCCATATCACCAGGATGGAGAGCTATCTCATGAAATATGCCCTGAGCGGGCTCATACATATTGCCCCAAAAATAAAAAAGGAAAGGCGTGGCAAGACTTGCTACCACAGTAGAAAAAGCAGTTAAGCTAATAGACAGGGCAATGTTAGCTTTAGCAAGTGCATTGCAAAAATTAGCGATGTTTCCGCTCGGACAGGCAGCTACCAGTATTAATCCCAATGCAAAACTTGGCGTGGGCTTCCATAAAATTAAAACACCATAAAACAGCGCAGGAACAATCAGGTATTGCAATAATAAGCCTGCAATAGTCGATCGCGGCGCATCTAATAATCGCTTAAAATCATCTAACTTTAGCTCTAATGCTACTCCGAACATGATAAGCCCCAAGCAGAAATTCATAAACAAGAGCCCGCCATCACTAAAATTCAATCTAATTTGATCAATACTTTCCAATTATTTGATTTTTGTCAATGCAAGGTAAGACCATTTTAGAACTGTTAGATCATTACTA
>CAYZQX010000482.1:0-2867 GCA_964480615.1 uncultured Chitinophagales bacterium
TCAATACCCCACTTACACTATAAGTATTAGTTGCTGGGTCACAAGCACTTGCAGTAGCAGTCATATCAAGCGTACAAGGTGTTGGTGTACAATCTTGTGGTGCAGTAATGCTTGTAGTAGCATTACATCCAGCATCCTCACTAAAGCTTGCAGTTACCGTTTGATTTGATCCATCACTAATTAATCCTGTAATACTATAAGCCTGTGGACTTGTAAATGGTGCAGCAAAGATTTGTGTTTGACCATTAACAGATACAGTAAGGGTTCCTGTACTAGGTGCATTGGCAAATGTCAATACCCCACTTACACTATAAGTATTAGTTGCTGGATCACAAGCACTTGCAGTAGCAGTCATTTCTAAACTACAAGGATTTGAACATTCTGTAGGTGCGGCAATCGATAACTCAAATGGACAACCATTGTTATCTACATCGTTAATGGTGATTGAACCAGCCCACCCTGTAATGTTATATGGTCCTAATGTAACAGATTGGCCATAGATACCCGTACTAGCATTAATGTCATCCGCTATCCATCCATTGTCTAGTGAATTAATTGAGGACACATTAATGGTAAATGTAAAGGTGTCGTCTAAAGGATCATTACCTGTATTATTATCATCACATACTATGTTTGAAGCAACCGCATTGAGCACACATAAATTAGAACAAGAGGCTGGAGCTGTAAATTCTGCAGTAGCCGGACAAGTATTGTTATTAATATCCACAATGGACATCGTTACTGAAGCTCCATTTGCTGGCAATCCTGTAATTATGTCTGCTGTTTGGCCACCTAGTTGATAATCTATGTTTCCTTGTACGACCGAATTAATACTCAATGTAAACTGACCACCTTCATCAATATTGGTATGGAATAAGTCATATTGCAAATTATATGTATCATCAGTTGGATCTGTAGGTGTGCCATTATTATTACAAATACTTGGATCGGGAACTAATTCTAAACCGCAATCTGGTGAACAACTTTCTTGTGAAATATTAATGCTGATAGAGCAATTTGGATTATCAACATCATAGAGTGTCAAGACAATTGGGGTATTCAATGGCAAACCAAATATTTCAGTATTATTACCATAAGTCTGTGGGTCATCCTCAAAGACAGAATCATCATTTCCATTTATTTCCCAAGTGGCTTCCCAAGTAAATCCTGTACTGGGGCTCGCAGAATTCCAATTTCCGACAAAAACAAATTCAAACACATCATCATTAGGATCATTCAAGGTACCTAAAGAAAGACAATTCTGGATAATATTATCAATCTGTAAGCCACAGGCGATAGAGCAAGGATCTGGTGCATCAATAATTAGTTCATATTCACATCCTAAATCATTTGCATCAATTACTGTGAATATTTGCTGCTGACCATTTGCAGTTAAGGTAAGCGATAGAACATCCC
Organism: uncultured Chitinophagales bacterium; assembly: GCA_964480615.1. Lineage (GTDB taxonomy): Bacteria > Bacteroidota > Bacteroidia > Chitinophagales > UBA2359 > CAYZQX01. The sequence goes on from CAYZQX010000482.1 coordinate 1,417, forward strand.
CATAATTACCTGAAGCAAATAATGTCCCGTCAGGATTATTAATACTAAATCCTGTGCTCGAATTTGCAGAGTTTGTTATTGTAACATCAATATCAAATGTGTCATCAGTAATTATATCATCAGTACCATTGTCATTACAATCTGATGGAGTTCCAACTATAGATGAAATAGACCATTCACTTACAACTACTTGTGCAGAGGCTGATGTACATCCATCTATATCTATACTATATGTATAGGTGCCTGGTTCGTTTAGTTGTGGATTATAGGTGCCTAAAAATCCAGCAGGAGACCACACTCCATCAACATCAGCATCTGGACCTAACAGTTCAAAAAGATTGACACTTGTTCCATTATCACAAATACTCAAAGTTGCACTTTCACCAGCATTAGGGCTATCCGTTATATCCACTGTCAATATTGCAGATTGGCTTGGACAAGCTCCATTTGCAGGGACTGTATAAATATAGTCCCCTTCTAACATGTTTATGGGATTAAACATTCCTCCTACTACAGGACTCGGACCTGACCAGCTGCCGTTATTATCAGGACTACCTCCTAATTCGCTAAGCATTGAAACTGGATTTCCTGTTGCACATATTATTAAATTGCCATCAAGCCCTGGATCGTTAGGCGCTGAGATGATAAGCGGTTCGGTGTGTGTATCACCCTGTGTACAATTACTGTCTTCGATTGCATATATTATCTCATATACTCCAGGATCACTATTACTTAAATCTATTAAGCCAGTATTTGCATCTATCACAAGACCTGAAGGGGTAGCGCTATATAATCCGCCAGTACTTGAACCAATTCCAAGTGAGGTAACAATATCAATTCCAGAATCTATGCAAGCAGTATTTGTTGAAAGGCTAAACTCTGCAATTGCTTGAAGAGTATTATTAACAACTACTGTCATTGAAGCGGTTGTAATGCAATTACCTACCGTTGCACTAAATGTGTAGGTTTGAGTAACTAAATTATTTACGGCAGGTTCCCAAGTGCCAGCTATTCCTTCAAGCGAAACAGAAGGTAACACAAAAGTATCTCCAGGGCATATTGGATTAATCAAGTCGAAACTTGGTGTAATTGGAGGAACGCCAATATTAATCCATGCACAGGAAGCGAATTCAAATTCAAATTCATCCCAACAATTTACTTGCGATGGCTCTAATGGCTGTGATCCAATATTGTCCCATTCGCAACTTATAACATTAAATATAAAGTTATCCCAACAATTTAAAAGTGGAGGCTCTACTGGTGGAACACCAATATTATCCCAAGTACATGTAACTGTATTAAATTCAAATTCATCATAACAATTTATTGGTGTTGGCTCTTGTGGCTGAACACCTATATTGTTCCAAGTACAACTGTTGATGTCTAGTACAAATTCATCCCAACAATTTAAAAGTGGAGGCTCTACTGGTGGAACACCAATATTATCCCAA
>CAYZQX010000483.1:0-2857 GCA_964480615.1 uncultured Chitinophagales bacterium
TTGTAACCATCCCCATTTGGAGAGAATGCGGTGGGAAACAATGGGAGGCAGGGGGTGAGTGGCGGATGGTTAGCTTCATATACACAACTAATATAGTCACTGATTATATAATTAACAGAATCACAATTATTACTATAACTATAAGAAATACTTGGAAAAACATATGGCACATCTTGCATGGATATACACAAATCTACTAGATCAACATTGCAATAATTCTGTGAAGAATAATAAAAATCATCGAATCGCAAACCAAAATTATTGCCACTAGTACAACTCCATTTGTGACTCCAAACACAGGAAGATGGTGCTTCTAGTAAAGAAACATTAAACAATTGAACGTTGTTTACAAATACCAATATCTCCGAATTAGTGGATATAGAGTATGTAATTGGAATCCAAGTTTGCAGTGGAATACTTAAATTCATATCACTACCCAATTGCATAGAATTATTATATAAACTAAAAACAAATTGTTGCAAATTCGTATCATAAATAAACGACAAATCAAAAAAAGGAATTGAATCTCCCATCGAGGTAAAGCTAAATTTATAAACTCTATCTATCGGATTGGTCCACATCATAAAATCATAATCACCGTAAGTAAAGATAAATCTGTAATCCACGGAAGCTTCTTCTTCTGACACATTTGTATAGTCACCACAAGGCATAGATAAGCCGAGACCATTATAGTTTGTATATATAAAACTGGAGAAACATGCATTATTTCTTGTAACTTGTTCGTAAATTATAGTCGGTCTATTGTAGCTTGAAAGGAAACATTGACCTGAAGCAATAATATTAATTAAAAAAAAATTAATTAACAAACAACTTATGAACACTTTTTTTATCATTTTATGTAGAGATTATAAAAAAATAAATACCAATACTGAGTTTTGTAAAAGCTAGACAACAAATATAATCATTATAATAATAATCAAAATCTTTCAAGTTTGTTTGTGCAGTCAGCCTGCAAATAATGAACACAATTAAAAGCAAATAATATTTTTTCATTTTAATATAATTTTTCAATCACAAAGATGAATACGATTCCACTGGAAATAACGCAATTTATTGCCACCACAGTAACCCAAGTTGCAGCTGATATCCACAAAATCGACTTTTTATCCACAAAAAACACTTTTTTTTGCCTTTTTTGGGGAGCTCCTTTGTTACCTCAAAGATTAACACAAATATCTAACAATCAAATACTTAGAATACGAAAGTAATCAACATTTAATCTGACAAAGTAGAGTTATTTATATGCGAGAAATGTATCTCATCTAAAAAATAAAAAACATCATCTTTATAGATACTTACTGATCTGATTTTTGGGATAGAATCCTGAATCGTGTTGCGATCAAACTGTATGACGTAAGCCAAATGATTCCAAGGTTCCATCCAATTATTACAACAATAATAGGTTTTGAGGAAGAATCTGTAGTCCACATGGCATTTAAAAACATATATAGAATAAACTCCACTATGGATACTCATTTTAAAATAATCACGTGTTTCCATAAGCAATTTTTCCAGGTTACTATATTTATTAAAATTTATTCCATCTGCGAAAAGATACATTTCATGAGTGCCAATATTTATAACTTTAAAAACAAGCTTACTCTCTGCGTCATATTTCAGATAATCTTCCTTAAAATATTTTGAACAATCCTGACCAAATAATACAATATAAATATTGTATAAAAAATAGATCAATAATGCCGCACCTCCATATAAAATCAGCTTCTTCACTACTAAAATGTTATAGGTGATTGAAATTCTATATAGTGTAGGACTGGCACATCTTTAGGGATAGTATTTCCATCTTCATCATTACGGTAGTGCTGCAAAATACAAAGTGCTGGTAATCCTGGCAATATTTGTTTGTAAGTACAGGCATCATCTAAGCCAGCACCAAAAGTATCAATTAAGGAACATTTAAAAAAAATAGTGGTGCTATTGCCACTGTCGGTGCAATTATTTTTTATTCCTGTGACAATAATTTCCATACCCTGGGTACTGCCCATCAGGGTCAATGCAAAAGGCTTAATTGTGATTCCAAAATCTGGGGCCATTATTTAATTTTTCAATAGTGACAGTTGTAAAATATGGCATATTATCTGGTAATCTATCTGTAATTGCACTTACTACAACTCCATTTGGTGCAAAAACGATCGCGTAACTATTTTGATACGGGTTATCTAATCTCTTCATATAAAAATCCCCAGCTCTAATGCCGTTTAAGGGCAAACTATTACCCGGATTATCAAAAAACAAATGACCATACCCAAGTCTTCTCGTGCCATGTAGCACCACCCATTTATAACCCTTTGAACCAGAATCGAAAATGTTTTCAACAGTAATGGGATTATTAACAGAAGGTAATTCTATGGAATATACATAATCTCCCATATCTTCATTGGTGGCCTGTGTACTGATATCTAATCCTTTATGCCAGCGAGAATTGGCAGGTCTATGACCATGATCATCTCTGATCATAGAAGCATTAGCATTGAAAATAGAATTTGTATTGACTTCTGCACCATAATCAGCATTGTGATTATTTTGTAAATTATCCGGACAGCCTTGACAATACTTGAATCTTTGCTCAGTCTGGCCTGACAGGACAACGATGGTCAAAAAATATAAAAATAAAATAAATATGCCTTTCATATTATTGTTTATTTAAGTCTATAACATTCATTTCGCTATAGCGTACTGTGGACAAAATATTTCCTTCCATATCTATACAATTCACCCCAACTCCATCAGAAACCAACTGCCAGCAACCGAGCCTCATTTTATAATTATGGTAATGTATAGTATTCTTTACATCATCTAAAAAATACCATGTCCA
>CAYZQX010000484.1:0-2851 GCA_964480615.1 uncultured Chitinophagales bacterium
GGTGCAGATTCTGGCTCGCCAAAAGCAATCTATAAGCCAGAAATAGCCCGGGCCGTAGGCATCGCCATAATCACATAATAATGAGTTATTTAGCAAGCCCTAATTAGACAACTATTGTGTAATGATACATAGCTTTTTAACTCCCAAGTCTGAACTCAAGATATAATAACCTTGTGGCAAAACACTTAAGTTGAGTTGTGAATTACCCTGTGGCAACAAGCCTTGCATTACCACCCTACCTTGAACATCAAGAAGCAAATAGTTATGCGCCATTGGAGAGTCAATTGAATATAAATTATCGCCAAGCTGTGTCACTAAATATTCGGTGGCACTTCGAGGAAATTCATTATCAATACTTGTACTGGAACAACTGAATCCAGCATTGTTATAGGAACATACAGTATTCCAAGCTATACGCTGAAAAATGGCAGCTTGTTCAGTAGTAGGAATAGGATTTTCCTGCTCATTATGTAGTGAATATAAGATACCATCAGGGTCAGCAAGATTAGCAGGCAACCCTTCTGGCGACGACTGCTGCAACACACTATACATAACACAAGCCATAAAATAAGTGCCTCGATAACTGCAATGTATATTATCGACAAACAAATCACTCAGGCTATTAATACCAGGCACATTGCCGCTCTGAATACTGTCATTTAATGCCAGTAATGCTTGTCCACCTGGGATAAGAAATGCGGTATTAGCGCCATACTTAATATTGATGCTTTGCATCATGGATTCCCACAATGGTAGATCCTGAACCAACCTAGTTTCAAATGGTATATTCAACTCATTATCCCATTCCCATGATTCACATCCACTAGGAAGACCAGAAAATATACAATGCCATGTTTCCCATATATACATTTTAATATTTGGATTATAGAATTGAGCATACATATACAAACTGTCCATATATTCTAATGTCCCACCCCATTCAATTTGCGATTGCAATGGAATAGCTTCAGTAAGAATAAACTGATCATATCCACCTGTCGGCAATTGATCGATCCAAGGATCGCCTTCGCCCGTATAGGGTTCAGTATAATGCCAACTGAGCGAAGCACCAACACCAATATTTGCATGGTAATTAAATTCTTTGCCAGCATGCTCTGACAAACGCTTAACCATATTTGGTGTATGAAAATTAACAAGACTATGTCCTAGAAAAAAGGATTTCTCATCCTGCGAGATTAGTGAATGACTATAGAAGAAAATCATTCCAATAAATAGAACCTTGGGGAGTGACATTAGCAAATCTTTTATGGTACAAATATATGAATTATAACGCTTTTTATTCATTAAAAAAACAAAATCTTTCAAATTATTTTTGCACCATTTATGAATAATTTTGTACACAAATTTTGATTACAAATCGCAATCAGAAACATAAATAAATAAAATGCTTTACAATCATTCTAACTGATCTAAAATCTTGGCTATCCGTATTACTCTATCCTCTTCTAACTTGGCATCGTCCAGCCATTGAAAAATTTTCAATTGCTTAACTTTGGAATAATTCATAAATTTATCTAAGGCTTCTCTGTTATCCTCTAAACATAGCAATAGATCATTAGGAATATCCTTGGTCACTTCGCTTAAATACAATATTATGTGTACTGCATCGCCAGCTTCTTTTTTAATTTTCTTTCTTATATCAGCGCGTACTGGCAAAAAAAGATTGCCATTGCCCATGCTCAATAACTTGTGCTTTTTTAATTCGTAACCATCAATACGCCCATATACATTGACCCATCCAAAAGGCGATTTGCTGATTTGGGCCATTCTTGGAATAAGTGCATAAGTCCAGCCACCTTTGCCAGTCATCTTTTCCAATACAATAGAACTATTAACTAATAATGTAGCCATTAAAATTCATTTAATTAAGCATGCACTTTTCATGCATGCCTTGGTATTATAATATGCAAAAAAATTTGCTAGCTGTGATTAACAGTTCAACTCTGTCTTTACAAAATACATGCAAAACTTCTTTATTTCATCCCTAACAGCAACAAAAGTATCCATAATTTCCGCTTCACTGCCACTTGCTTTTGCAGGATCTATAAAGCTATGGTGAATCATTTTCGCTTTAGTTGGAAAATAGGGACAGCGATCCCTAGCGTGGTCACATACTGTTATTACATAATCAAAAGAAATAAGTTCATACTCTGCAACATTATTAGATGTGTAAGTTGCTATATCTACACCATCATCAGCCATGACTTGTACAGCTCTCTTGTTGAGCCCATGGGTCTCTACCCCTGCACTATATACTTGAACATCGAGGTCCTTAGTAAATAGAGCCATGTAACCATGCGCCATCTGACTTCTACAACTATTGCCAGTACACAGGATTAAAATATTTTTCATAGTCAAATTTACAATAATAAAACAAAACATCTAACCTATTCAATTAGACAGATTAGATGCTTTTATAATTCGGGTTAGTACAATAAACTGAATAAAAATGATTATGGCGATGCCTCCGGCCCGGGCTATGCGGGGCTACGCTGACGCTTCGGTACTGAGCTAGCTGGTTTTAAGAAATTTCGATGATCTAAAAGCAGTATGAACCAGCTAGCTCAGTACAAACCCCTCCTATCCCTATCGCTAGCTGCGCGATTTAAGATTACCGAATTACGACACTGAATTTTTATCACAAGAGATCTCAGTCTTGTGTCCAATATCTAGTGTCCAGCGTCTAGTGTACCATGTCTAATTGCTAAGACATAGTTTCCAATATTCTTAGACTTCAAATCACAAAATATTCGAATAATGGATAAAGGTTTTATTGCATATATAGGCAGTTAAGTGCATTGCGATCTATCAATGACAAAGATTAATCTTA
>CAYZQX010000485.1:0-2833 GCA_964480615.1 uncultured Chitinophagales bacterium
CCGAAACGCAGTGTAGCCTGGAGCAGCCCGGGCCTGTAAGGCATCGCCCAAAATTATAAATTTTAAATTATTTACCAGACCCTATTTGGCCTTTCTTTGCTACCCTGCTTTTATTATCTAATATATTATACCTATTTTTGGCCTATTGTGAGAGATACGCATTTAGATAAAAACCCGCCGTCCATTAATTCAGAGTCTGAGGTTGAAAAGGTACTAAGACCTAAAGAGTTTTTGGACTTCAGCGGTCAGAATTCAATGGTGGATAATTTAAAGATATTCATCCAAGCTGCTAAGCAACGAGGTGAGGCATTAGATCATGTATTGCTGCACGGCCCGCCTGGACTGGGAAAAACGACCTTGTCACACATCATTGCTAATGAGCTTGCTGTAAACATTAAAATCACCTCTGGCCCTGTGTTAGAGAAGCCTGGTGATTTAGCAGGCGTGCTGACTAACCTAGATGCAAATGATGTTTTATTTATCGATGAGATTCATAGACTGGGTAAGGTGGTAGAGGAGTATCTATACTCAGCGATGGAAGATTTTAGCATTGATATTATGATTGATAGTGGTCCTAGTGCGCGTACAGTACAGATAAAGCTCAGCCCATTTACACTTGTAGGTGCTACCACGAGATCAGGGCTTTTATCTTCTCCTATGCGTTCGCGTTTTGGAATCACATGTCGTATGGAATATTATGATGTGGCTACCCTTACTAATATTATAAAAAGAAGTGCTAAAATACTCAATGCACCCATAGAAGATATTGGTGCTTATGAGATCGCTCGGCGCAGTCGTGGAACCCCGCGTATTGCCAATGCCCTACTGAGAAGGGTACGCGATTTCGCACAGATAAAAGGCAATGGTGTGGTTACATTAGAAATCGCACAATACGGTCTTAAAGCCCTTAATGTGGATGAGCATGGATTAGATGAGATGGATAATAGAATACTTTCTACCATCATCGATAAGTTTAATGGAGGACCTGTAGGTATCACAACCATTGCCACAGCAGTAGGCGAGGAGTCAGGCACTATCGAGGAAGTATATGAACCATTTCTTATACAAGAAGGTTACCTCAAGCGAACCCCTAGAGGGCGTGAAGCTACAGCACTAGCTTATGATCATCTCGGTAAAAAAAGAGAAGGCGATTTTCAAATAAGTTTGTTTGATGATGCGCAGTAATTATTAAGCTATAGAACGATAGAACAATATTGTTTTATAACAAGTATTATTTAGTATTTCATAATGACTGATGGAATGGATAAGCCGAATATCCTTGTTGTATGTGGTAAAAATAAAAGACGCAGCAAGACTGCTGAGTGCCTATTTAAAAACGATAGCCGCATAAATATAAGATCAGTAGGCTTAAGTGCTAAAAGCGAAAGAAAAATATCGGAAAAGGATCTTATATGGGCCAGCCTAATATTAGTAATGGAGACTGATCATCGCGCTAGGATTAAGGAATTATATAGGTATATGAAACTCTCAAAAATAATTGTATTGAATATTCCAGATAGATACAATTTTATGGACAGTGAGCTTGTAGATCTATTGACCCTGGGAATTAATTCGGCTATTGATGATTATCTATAAGGATATATGTCAATGGATTTATATATTAGTTGGTTAGCTTACAGTATTGTCCTAATCAGTTTCCACAATATACTAAAGACGATCGAGGCTAATATGCAAGTGGTTATAGGGAAATAAAATTTGAAATTTTCGCGCTCTATACGTATGTCACCTGGCAAGTTTCCAATCCAGTTCATCCGGTCGCCAAATACATAGTAGGCCATACCAGATAATAAAAAAATCGCCCCTATCATAATCAAAAGTTTTGCCATTGCAATTATTTTTTTTCAAAGATAAAGCCTTCTTTGCATTTGTGGAGATTGCCTATTATATTTGTTAGGAAAAATAGTAGGCATCCATTCATCATTCTAAATCATATCTTGACTTATGGACTTAGTGGCATTAGAAATAGAGCTCAAAAAAAGATGGCAGTTTCCATACAATTGGCAAGGTAAAAGGCAAAACAATGAACGAGATGAACATACTGCCTTTATCTATAAAAAATTTCTATTATCGGATGTTGTTGATGAAATCAATGCAAAATTTATGGATCGATCCGATGGATCAGAGTTAAGGGATTATGCGTTGAATCGATGGTATAACTATTGGTCAGCACGTGCTATCGAATACATATTTGCCACACATCCGAGGGTGGTAAAAGAGTCTAATGTATATCATCAAAGCATAGATTTTTACATTGACAATATACCATTTGATCACAAGACAAGCGTGTATCCCAAAGCATTTAATGCAAAAAATTATTTAGCTGATCCTGATAAAAAATTTCCTACAAGACATTTGATTAACTGGCTATATGCCTCACAGAGTATAGAAAATAGGCACCATTATGAAAACAGATTATTTATCGTCTTATATGATAGTCATGATTTAGAACATTGGAAGTTGAAGGCGGAGATACTAGGGATAAGAGCAATTATAAATAATTACTTGGATCAATTCGATCCAGCAAAATTGCATGAATTTTATTTTAAGGCGGATCACATTACATTGGCTGATATTATATGGGTACATAAAAAATGAGTACTACTGTATAGCTTTGTTATTACTATTATTCATTCTTTACCTCATAGCCTTATGGCCTGGAAAATGGTGCAACTGCTCTTATAACTCAATTAGGGCATAGTGAAAGGCTATTTAGGTCTTACTAAATAACTCATAAATATGCGATTTTGGCGATGCCTGCGGCCCGGGTTACTTGCAACTTTATTTTAGCCATAGGTAGCAAGAATCTGCGCTT
>CAYZQX010000486.1:0-2810 GCA_964480615.1 uncultured Chitinophagales bacterium
CCAAAGTAAACTTTGGTAAAGACATTGTCAATATGTAGCAATTTAGGGGGATACGCAGTAACTAGTTAAAGTCTAGTGTCTATTATCCAGAGTCCAGTGCCTGGTTAAAGCGATTTACGATAATACAATAATGAGTTCAATTTTTCGGGGCTTTACAGCGTATATATTTATAGAACTAGAAATAACTAATTAAAGTCCAGTGTCTAGCCTCTATAAAAAAGATTACCAATTAAAGATTTACGATCATGATGTTTGTTCCATTAACTACTTAAAGTCTAGTGTTTAGTATCAAGTGTCCAGTGTCTTGTTACAGCAACTGCGCTAAGTCTAGTATCTAGTGTCCAGCGTCTTTGTTTTAGATTACAGTTATACTGAGGCGTCTTCACTACAGCGACTAGCTCGTGTTTCAATAGATCATTCTGATTTTTGAATTACTTGTGTCTTCTTATTCTCAAACACTGGCCTTCAAATAACACTTGTTATCAATTCAATTGCAATTAGATTCAGGAAGCCCTAATATCCAATTTCTAATTAATTCGATTCCTTCTTGGTGAAGCTGACTTCTGCCTATCTCGGGCATCATAACATCAGGTTCAAGTGAGTTCAGGCGATTAACCATTATTGATGATTCGGGATGGCCAGGAACTATTGCATACTGAAATCCACCAGTACCACCACCTGCAGCTACTGGTGGCTTGCAGATGCCTAGTGAAGATGAATCCGTATTCGTATAATGTAAGAATAATCCACTGTTATTCGCATTAGCATGAGGATTGTGACAATGGGCGCAGTTAATATCTAGGTAGGCTCTTGCTTTCTTATCTATATCGGCATTATTATCTTGCCAGTTCGGAAAGTCCCCATCTTTATTATATCCATCTGAAGTCCACCAATTTTTTTCAGTTATTTTATCTAGTTGATTCATGGTAGTTCCATCGCTGTATGTTTTAATTAAATCCATATTCCTTCCTTTTGGGCCTATGGGTATCATGACGCTATCCACGCTGTGACAAGTCTTACATTCATTTTGATTTGGAATTACATAGTTAGTCGAAACCATACTGCCATCATAATGTAGCCAGTTGACATTCACCACTTTACTCGTGATGGTATAGGTAGCCTCGGTCTGCGCTTCGTTCCATACATAGTCCCATGCTAACCACTCATTTTCATATTTTACAAGTAACCTGGTTTCAATGATTCTTTTCTCACTATTCTGATCATTGATATCTGCAAAAAAATAAAATGTTTTTACGATAATTGTCCCTGTAGGGAAGTCGATTATTTCGTCTTTATTATATTTTATTTTTTGGTTTGGGGGCAGGTATATAAAGCGCGACTTTTGTGCATAATCAGAAAACAACGGTACATTCAAATCATAGGGCAACGCCTCATCAACAGGTATTAATTCATTAAGTGTATCAGTGAATAATCCATACTCCGAAAGCGAGTTATACGGCATGCTAGATAAATCATTAATGGGTAATAACTGATCCTCCTGCTCTTTACAACTTGCAATCATTATTATCCCATAAAATAGAATTGCATAGCATGTTATCCATCGCTTATTAAGGTTATTCATGCGCTTAGGATGATAAAATTTTGTACTTGTATATTTATGGCAATTGTGGTGCATCAACAACTACTTCGGGCAATGGGGTAATGGTACAGTTCAATGTTTCCATATCCACAACTTGATCGGTAATAACATTATACACTAGATCATCAGCTTCCTGCTGAATGCATATTTTCCTCAATTCTTCGGATACATTTGCTTGCAAACCATCAAATAATATGACAGGCATATCAGCAGGATTAGCAAATGTGGCTGTAAGTAATTCACTCAATTCATTGAGATCATCAGGATATACATTTTGTTTTGATATGGTATTATCGTGAATGGAAATTAAATAATTGAATGGATCATAAATCGGATCGTTGTAATTCAAATTTGGATTGAGAATATTTAAGCCTACATAGGATATTATTCCTATGCTCATCATATTGTTGTTAATTATTTGATTATCGAAAACCTCGACTTCAGCAAAAGAAAGGATTGTTATGCCACTGCCAGGCGGCACATTTGCAACTATATTACCTGATGGGGCAAAATTATTATGGTTATTATCGTGTATATTATTGTTATAAGCCCTGGTCTTATAGCCATTAGGAATTACAGGTAGGTTAGGCATATCAAATATCAAAAGTCCGCCCGCATTATTTCTAAATTCATTGTCATATACATCTGAGCTTTTACAATTTTCAATTTCACAACCTGCAACACATTCTTCGACCAAGCAATTTTTCACGTGAACAAATTCCGATTGTCCTACATAAATTCCTGCATCACTCGCACCTCTCACATAACAGTTGTCCAGCAGTACATTTCGCGAAGCCACTGGGTATAACCCATAGGCACCATTAGTGGAATCGGCTGGGCCTGTGAACACGGCACCTACATTGATAAAGCTAATACCATCCGAATCCTTTACTTTAATACCATCGCCAGGTGCATCTTGTACGGTAAGATTAGCAAATATTACTTGGTTGAGGTTGTCTCCCATGATACCTTGCGCCCCACTTACCTGTCCTGAAAAATCAAGTATGGTAGCTTCGCGACCTTCGCCGCGTATAACGATGCCCGTCTTATCTATTACATCCAGTCCCAGATTAAATTGATAAGTACCTGACCTAAAATGGATGGTATCATAATCCTCCATTTGTATCATTGCAGTTTGCACATTGTCCTGTGCCGATTCATCGAGCTCTATAATCCAGGTATTGTGCAATGGTTGGGCATCTTCATCTTT
>CAYZQX010000487.1:0-2797 GCA_964480615.1 uncultured Chitinophagales bacterium
ATGACGTGATGTAAACTGCTCAAATGAATAGGCCAAAATAAAATATTTTTGGCTGTAAAGATAATGAATCATATGGAATAAGGATTTTACTCTTCATTTCATTAGTTTGCACTAAAATTCTCTTTAATATCATTAGCTAAAAGCTTGGTTATCGATAATCGAAACAGCAATAGCTTATCTTGCTATTTTTCCTTTTGATAAGCTGCAATATTTTTTCTATTATTTACATTGCTTAAAGAGTTTTTCGTCCACATATAAAATACATTACGGTGGTGCTAAATGTTAAATGATCTTTTTAATTGTGTTCAGTGTATTTAGGAAAGTAATCATCAATTATTATTGTGTTATTTGGGCGATGCCTGTGCGCAATAGAGATGGTTAATAATGGCATTACTATGCGCACAGGCCCGGGCTATACGTTCCTATCTTTTAGGAGGCTTGCGCACTACTAAGTATCAATACATTTTACTTTTCATTATTCACCTACTAACATTAATTATTACAGCTATCATAGCCTCCTAAAAGGATATCCACTGCTATCCCTATCGCTTTAATCAGACACTGGACAATAGACCCTGGACACTAGACTTAGTGAAGTTCCTGCAAAAAGCATCATGGTTTTAAATCCTAAATTGGCAATCGCTTTAACCAGACACTGGACAATAGACTCTGGACACTAGACTTAGTGAAGTTCCTGCAAAAAGCATCATGGTTTTAAATCCTAAATCGGCAATCGCTTTAATCAGACACTAGACACTGGATTATGGACACTGGACTTAGTGAAGTTCCTGCAAAAAGCATCATGGTTTTAAATCCTAAATCGGTAATCGCTTTAATCAGACACTAGACACTGGATTATGGACACTGGACTAGGCTTAGTTCCTATCACAAACATCAGGCTCATAAATCGGCAATCGCTTTAATCAGACACTGGACACTAGACTTAGTGAAGTTCCTGCAAAAAGCATCATAGTTTTAAATCCTAAATCGCTTTAACTAGACACTAGACGTTAACTTGTTACTGCTACATACATTAGATTCATAAATTCAAAATCCTTAACTGATTATGCCAATCGAGTATCAATAAATAAGCTTCAAGTGATGTAATTATATACGTAATACAGCTATAACTTCTTCGCTTATTTTTCAAAAAAAAATCCTGTTCATTAGAACAGGATTTTTTGATTAGCACTTACGACTCAAGAATACTAGCGTCTTCCTTTAGAAGCTGTTTTTTTGCTTGCTGATTTTTTTGCTACAATCTTTTTAGCACTTGCTTTCTTAGCAGTTAGTTTTTTGACAGTAAGTTTTTTTGTAGCGATCTTAGCTTTGCTTACTACCTTTTTTGCTACGGCTTTATTAGCTGTAACCTTTTTAGCTACGGCTTTTTTAGCGCTTGTTTTCTTTGCTACTGATTTTGATGCGCTAGCTTTTTTAGCACTTGTTTTCTTAGCTGTTAGTTTTTTAGCAACAGCCTTTTTTGCAACAGTCTTTTTTGCACTAGCCTTTTTTGTTACAGGTTTAGCTTCAACTGTTTTCTGTGCTTTGGCTTTTGCCTTCGCCTTCGCTTTTGCTTTTTTAGCTTTTTCTTTTGCTTTGGGGTTGTAATTGAAATTTTTAATAATTTCATTTCCAAACTGAGAACAAGATACCTCTTTAGAACCTTTCATATCTCTAGCAAAATCGTATGTTACTTTTTTCGATGCGATCGCACCAGTGATTCCATTGTGAATCAATTGCGCTGCTTCATCCCATTCCATATAATCGAACATAATGGCACCAGATAGGATCACAGAGCTTGGGTTCACCTTATCTAATCCTGCATATTTAGGCGCGGTTCCGTGGGTAGCTTCAAATACGGCATGACCAGATAAGTAATTGATATTAGCACCTGGGGCGATACCTATACCTCCTACTTGTGCAGCAAGTGCATCAGATATATAATCACCATTGAGGTTTAATGTGGCAATTACATCGTACTCATTAGGACGCAACTGTATTTGTTGTAAGAAGTTGTCTGCTATTACATCCTTAACGATTATTTTTCCAGCTTTTATCGCTTGATCTTGGGCTTTATTGGCAGCTGTTGAGCCACTGGCTTCAGCAATACGATCATACTGTGCCCAGGTAAATACATGATCTCCAAATTCGCGCTCTGCGAGCTCATATCCCCAGTTTTTAAACGATCCTTCTGTGAATTTCATGATATTGCCTTTGTGTACGATAGATACACTCTTGCGCTTGTATTTTACCGCAAACTCCAAGGCAGCTCTTACTAATCTTTCAGTCCCTTCAAGTGAAACTGGCTTAATGCCAATGGATGAGGTTTCAGGGAATCGTATCTTGTCAGTATTAAATTCCTTTTGTAAAAACTTAATAAGTTTTTGAACCTCAGGTGTTCCTTGCATAAACTCGATACCTGCATATATATCTTCGGTATTTTCGCGGAATATTACCATGTCAACCTGTTCAGGATGGCATACCGGTGATGGTACACCAGGGTAATATTTTACTGGTCTTAGACAAGTATATAAATCTAATTGCTGTCTCAATGCCACATTTAATGAACGGATACCACCACCTACTGGTGTGGTCAATGGACCTTTGATTGCAAAAAGATATTCCTTTATCGTATCAAGGGTTTCTTGTGGTAACCAAGAGCCAGTTAGCTTAAAGGCTTTTTCGCCTGCTAATACTTCATGCCAAGTAATTTTTCGCTTACCTTTGTATGCTTTTTCCACAGCAGCATCGAAAACTTTCTGGCTTACAGGCCATATATCCA
Source organism: uncultured Chitinophagales bacterium (assembly GCA_964480615.1). GTDB lineage: Bacteria > Bacteroidota > Bacteroidia > Chitinophagales > UBA2359 > CAYZQX01. The sequence goes on from CAYZQX010000487.1 coordinate 2,783, forward strand.
CGCCTATGCCATCGC
>CAYZQX010000488.1:0-2794 GCA_964480615.1 uncultured Chitinophagales bacterium
TATCATCTGCAAAAATAAAAAGATCTGTGTACACGGTAGGCTGCGATCCCTATCGCGAACACAATCTGAAAAAGCAATATCTATGAGACGACATTTCTTATGTAGGATGCAAGCTTACTTACTGGAACACAACAATTTATGTGTTTTTATTTGCACTTACATATTCTTTAGACCTTTATTATAAAGATTTCAGAGTTATTTAGCAAGCCCTTATTAGTTGAAATTTCTTTGCAGTAAGACCCATAAATTTTATTGCAAAACAGGCTGCCTCAAAGAATTCTTAGTGCTGGAACATATCCTAAATACAGTTGTATTTAAGGTGTCCATAAAAAATTAGAAAAGATCCTTAACTTTATTTTTTCTTTGCTTTCTCAAGGCATTCTGCATTCCATTTTTGTTGATCATTATAAGCCTCTTTAAAATAGATAGGCTCATAATAATATTGAATTTTTTCGAGAAAGCAGTGGCAAAAAATATCTCCATTGAGATCGCTCATTTCCGCAAACATATCTTTGCAATAGCCTATGTGAAATTCCATATCCTGCTGTTTCCAGCCATTGGGATTGACGACTGTTATACCCTTTTCAGCCATGGGTATATGCGGATATTTTGGGTTCATACCACTGGTATTTGTAGGGGATTTAGTGGCAGTGGTATGGGGCTTTATACTAGCATCAGGAGCGGACTTGGTATCGTTTTCTTTGCAAGCAATTACAAATAGATTACCTATTAGAAAAAGAAAAAAATAAGCAAAATTTTTAAACAAATGATTATTCATATACCGAAAGATTGGATTTTATCAGATTCAAAAATATTAAATCCTGCACAATTATCAGAAATGGCTAATTGCATCATCGCATTAGCAACAGTTATGGCTTGAATACTTTTATATTTTGCGAGCTTCCCAAATAGAAAATTATTCCATAGAGGTGCTGTAATTTGAGCAAGTTTTTCCGATGGTCTTAAGTGATTTCTAGGGCCTATTAATAGGGATGGGCGAAAAATAAATGAGCGTTTGAAATTCATATTCTTGAGTGCATCTTCAGTAAGACCTTTTATATGACTATAATATATATTGGAATGTGCATCAGCACCTAATGATGAAACAAGACATACTGTTTCAACTTGATTGCTAGCTGCTATGGTTAATGTGTTGCACACAAGATCATAATCCACTTTTTTAAATGCTTCTTTACTACCTGCTTGTGCCATCGTGGTACCTAAACAACAAAAATATATATCACCTGAAAAATCCTGTGCATAATGAGCAATATCCGACATATCAATGATGTAATTTTGTTGCTTATTATTGATCACCGCACAGTCGCGCCTAGCAAATACTTTAATGGCATCAATCCGATCATTCGCGGCAAGAAGCTTTAGCAATTCAGAGCCTACTAAACCCGAAGCACCTGTGATGATCACCTTTAATCCTTCCTTCATCCCTTTATTAATTTTTTTTTTGAACATCAAATATAACAAAGAAATTAGACATACTTATGCAATAATATGCTGCAAAAAAATAGCATGATTAAATGCCCTCTTAAAGATGAAAAATAGAAAAGAAGAAAATGAAAAGGCATAAAATTTAGCTATTATTTTTAGCTAAATAGGGCTTGCTAAATAACTCAGAAATCGTTTATTGTAAAAGGTTCTAGCCATTATAAGTGTAAAGTATATTCACTTAATTTTATGGGTTTTTGGAAAAATGCTTGCAACATAAAAATAAAATATCATTTCATATACATTGCTCCTTCAAGTTGTATTCGCGATAGGGATAGACGCAAACCAAGCGTAAGCGCAGGTTCTTGTTTCCGATAAAAAATAATAATTTCGCAAGCAAAAGCCCACAGCGACGCAGGAGCGAGGACTTGTAGCAAATAGCCCGGGCCGCAGGCATCGCCATAATCGCCTACTTATGAGTTATTTAGAAAGCCCTAAATATATAGCAATAAATTATGTATAAGCGCAGATACTTGTTGCAAAAAAATAAAATTGATACACAAATAACCCTAGTGTATTAGGCATTACTCTAATCAGAAATTATTGCATTATTGCTCTAGCTCAAATTGTTAGTGAGGGTCTGCTGAATAACGAGGAAGTCTTTGAGGTAGCGTATTTGCGATTGAATACAGGGCTAGGGCAAGCATCAGAATAAAGTTCAAAAAGATTGATTATAGGCATTGGATGAATAAAGAAGTTCATCCCATGATTTATGCTTTTTTCAAGGAATGATCCCTAGCATTAATAGATTCAAAATAATCAGCCAGCGCTTGCAAATTCCAAGCATTTTCAACATTGAAACCCGCATTTTCAACTCTTCTGAGATCTTGCAAAAATGCATTATTGCCAAGTGCCCTACCCCAGTCATAAGCAATGCTGCGGATATAAGTACCCTTTCCGCAGGTAACAGTAAAACTTACTTCGATATAGGACTTAGGCAATTGCTGATCGGGCTTAGGGACAATATCCATGATTCGATTAATATGATTAATTTCAAAATCCTGAATATATACGGGTCGGGTCTTTAGTTCAAACTCCTGACCTTTGCGCGCGAGTTTATATGCCCTTTGTCCATCAATTTTTATAGCTGAAAATGCGGGTATTGTTTGATCGATCTGGCCATGGAATTTTTTAGAGGAATTGATAATCTGCTCATCGGTAATAGATTCGATAGGCATTTCATTTTCAATATCGGAGGTGCAGTCATAGGTAGGTGTACTTGCACCAATAATCATGGATGCCACATATTTTTTCATTCTTTTCAGCCAACTCAATGATTGTATGCCCGAAT
>CAYZQX010000489.1:0-2788 GCA_964480615.1 uncultured Chitinophagales bacterium
CGGGATTATTGTGGAAATTATTTATGAGTTGCCCTGAAATCAAAACAGGGTTAAAAAAACTGGGTTTTGAAAGCGCTGCTTTCAAATAGCATAGTAAAATTATAACTATGTAAAAGATTAGGATGATGGGTGCAGGCAAACTAAAGTATTATTTTTTATTTATTATGCTTGCAGGCAGCACTGCTGTTTGTATGGGACAGGTAGGTTATGGTCACCCGGTCTTCAAGCAAGACTTTGGAACAGGGAATAGCGATCCGGCAACAATCGGTACTCCTTTACCCGCAGGGAAAACATACTTCGCATTTAATTCTACTACCTGCCCATCTCCTGATACATACACCATTATACGTAGGGTGCCCGTTGCAAATTGTTTTAACAAAGAATGGATAGATCTCAGTCACGACAATAATGTATTTGTTGAATATGGAATGATGATGGTAGTCAATAACATTGTAAAAGGGATAAATAGAATAGTGTATACTGATACGGTAAATAAAGCATTATGTGCAGGCGAATTATACCGGTTTTCCGCTGCGGTGATAAATCTTGATCTAATTGATGGCCCGGTGGCTTGTCCCGGAGGACCGGATTATCCCGTATTTGAATTAAGAATTGAAGATGGCGTTGGCAACTTAATAAAAAAGGATACTACTTCCCCAATCGTTTCCTATGCTGCTCCGCCTATGATGGGATACAAGTTCGCCGAAGTTGGATTTAATTTCACTATGCCTGCTGGAGTCAATCAACTGGTACTAAAATTGACTTTGTTAAATCGCACTTATCAGTGTGCAGAAGATTTTGCTGTAGATGATATTCAGATCCGGCCAATTGGGCCTAAGGTGGTCATGGGCTTCGACTTTGAACCACTAACAACAATAGTTAAAAGTATTTGCTTCCAGCATAATAGCACGGTACAAATGAGCGGCACAATGGAAGCTTACTATACTAATCCGGCATTACAATGGCAGGAGAGCACTGATAATGGAATAACCTGGACAGATATTCCCGGAGCTACTAATGCGGTTTATGCAAGAACGTTTTCAACTCCTGATACTTTTTTATTTCGCCTTAGCGGTGGTGATGCATCAACGGTAGCTAATCCTAATTGCAGAGTTATTTCTAATATATTAAAAGTGGAAGTTGATGGCATTCCTGCTGATTTTGATGCAACTAATAATTCACCGCTGTGTGCAGGACAGGATTTGCAGTTTAACGCTACGGGAGGAGCCACTTATACATGGACAGGACCTAATGGTTTTTCTGACAACATTCAATTTCCGCATATTTTTTCTTCGTCATTATCTGACACCGGAATGTATTATGTTCAGATCATTACACTTGGAGGCTGCCGTGCCACTGACAGTACATATGTAACTATGATCGGGACAAATGTAAATGCCTGGCCGGATACTTCAATTTGTAAGGGAACATCAGCCCAATTGAAAGCCAGTACCGGTATAAGTTATATATGGACACCTGCTGAAGGATTATCAGGCACGACAATTATAAACCCTAAGGCCTCTCCGGATAAGACGACTGTTTACACTGTTAAAGTAACAGATAGTTTTGGGTGCAGTGATACGACAAATGTGGAAATAAAAGTAAAGAACAGCATAGCTGTTAAAGCAATAATTAATGCAACCGATTATCTGTGCCGTTCTTATGATTCTGCTTCTTTTTATGATAAAAGTATCGGAGTTGTCAGGGGCTGGTACTGGGATTTTGGGAATGGACAAACAAGTACAGTTCGTGACCCTTCGGTTCAGCAGTATTCAATACCGGCAAATCAGACGAGCTACATTACAAAATTAGTTGTTGAGGATAGTGCCGGGTGCACTGATTCAGTGTATCATATTATTCAGGTGGCAGAAAATTGTTATATCGCAGTGCCCTCAGCATTTACCCCGAATAATGACGGTAAAAATGATTTTCTCTACCCGTTAAATGCTTATAAAGCTACTAATCTCGTTTTCAGAGTTTATAACCGGATTGGGCAACCGGTATTTGAAACCAGGGATTGGACCAGGAAATGGGATGGCAGGGTTGGAGGATTAGAGCAGCCAACAGGTGTATACGTATGGACGCTTGATTATAATGATGCTACAGGAAAAAGAGTATCACTAAAGGGAACAACAGTTTTGATTAGACAATAAGGAGACTATGAATATGAAACGATTCACTTGCTTACTCTCAATAATTGCACTGACGGTGCCCGCTTATGCCCAGTTAAAGCCTTCACCACTTACGAAAGGAAAGTATGGTGATGGGCCAGACAGTATTGCACCCGTGGGGATCATTAAGGGGTTATCGGATAATCATTTATTAGAAACAGTACAAAGACAGACATTCCGTTTTTTCTGGCACGGCGCTCATCCTTACAGCGGCCTGGCATTAGAACGAAGTAATACGGTTTTAGCGGAACATTACTGGGATTATATCAATGAAGCCTGGGACGAACCTAATTTCAGTAAAACAATATTTGGTCCTGACGCCGGTGCTATCGGCGGAACAGGTTTTGGTATCATGAGTACCGTAGTGGCGGTTGAACGGGGCTGGATCGGAAGAGATACTGCAGTAAGAAGATTAATTAAGATTGCTGACTTCCTGATCAATGCAGATTGTTATCATGGCATCTACCCGCATTTTATGAATGGAAGAACCGGCAAGACCATCAAATTTGACCGGCTGGATGATGGAGCAGATATCGTTGAGACTTCTTATCTGCTCATGGGATTTTTATGTGCCCGGGAATATTTTAATAAGGATAATCCGAGAGAAGTTTACCTGC
>CAYZQX010000490.1:0-2779 GCA_964480615.1 uncultured Chitinophagales bacterium
CTACATTGCCTTGTACTACTGAATTAATACTCAATGTGAACTGACCTCCTTCATCAATATTGGTGTGGTATAAATCATATTGAAGGTTATAGGTATCATCCGTAGGATCAGAAGGTGTGTTATTATCATCACAAATACTTGGATCTGGAATCAACTCTAAATTACAATCTGGCGAACAACTTTCTTGTGCTATATCTATACTAATAGAGCAATTTGGATTATCAACATCGTAGAGTGTCAATACAATTGGGGTATTTAATGGCAATCCAAATATTTCATAGTTATTTCCATATACTTGTGGATCATCCTCAAAAATAGATTCGTCATTGCCATTTATTTCCCAGGCAGCTTCCCAAGTGAACCCTGTTCCAGCATTTGCGGTGCTCCATTCACCATTAAAAGTGAATTCAAATACATCATCATATGGATCATCCAATGTGCCAACTGAATTGCAATTTGATAGGACATTGTCGATCAGTATTCCACAAGCTACAGAGCAGGGATCCAATGCATCTATTATTAAATCATAATCACATTCAATATCATTGTCATCCACAACTGTAAATGTTTGTTGCTGCCCATTGGCTGTTAAGGTGAGGGTTAATTCACTTCCATAACTACCAGTGGTAACTAAACTGCCATCAGGATTATTAATAGTAAAACTAGTATTTGAATTATTAGAATTACTGATTGTTACACTTACAGTAAAGGTATCATCATCTACAATATCTTCAGTACCACCATTGTTACAATTTTGATCTATTATTACTTCTGCATTAACAGACCATTCTGTTACTACAACTTCGGCTGATGTTGGCGTACAACCAGGTATATTAATGGAATAGGTATAGGTCCCAGGCATATTTGACAAAGGATTATATGTGCCTAAAAAACCAGCTGGCAACCAAACACCACCAGTTTGAGCATTAGGACCTAATTGATTGAATAAATTGACTACTGTTCCATTATCACAAATATCCAAAACAGCATCTTGACCTGCATTTGGACTATCTGTTATGTCAACTGCTAATATTGAAAACTGACTTGGACAAGTTCCATTTGCAGGGACAGTATAAGTATAATCCCCTTCTAACATATTTGCGGGGTTAAACATTCCTCCTAATACAGGACTCGGACCTGACCAACTGCCATTATTATTTGGGGTACCTCCTAATTCGCCAATCATTGAAACCGGATTGCCTGTAGCACATATTATTAATTCGCCATCAAGCCCTGGATCATTTGGTGAAGTGATCGTAAGTGTGGCAGTATCTGTATCACCCGTAGTACAACCACTCGCGTTAATAGTATAACTTATTGTATAGGTACCTGCTTGGCTATTCGCAAGATTAATACTACCTGAATTACTATTGATATCTAATCCTAGTGGGATGGCTGAGAACAATCCACCACCAGTGTTCGCAACATCAAGCGTAATGATGGGTGCAATACCACCTAAACAAACTGAACTAGACGAGAGACTAAATGATGCATTTGCCGATCCACCAGAACTTATTGTAATATTATCCTGACTTGAATTAGCCAAATTACATCCATTTGCAGCAATAGAATAAGTTATGATATAATTACCAGGCGTACTAGCACTTAAATCAATTAAACCTGTAGTGGAATTTATTACTAATCCTGGTGTACTGCTATAAGTTCCTCCACTTGACTGACCTGCGACAGGAATTGGCTGTGGATTAGGATCATTAGGACAATATGGCCCTCCATAAGAAAACCCTGTTAGAGGACTATTTGAAGGATTAATTTGTATGTCATACGTACTCGATGCTGCAAGACTACAGCCAGAAGCTTCAACCGAATATGTAATTGTGTAGTTGCCATTATTACTAGAACTTAGATCGACTAATCCAGTAACTTGATTAATTACCAAACCTGAGGTACTTGAATAGGATCCACCTGTCGTTTGTCCAGGGACAGGTATTGGCAATGGGTCAATACCATTTGAACAATAAGGCGAACCTGAGTAGCTAAAGTCTGTTTGCGGAGATAATGCATTAATAATTTCAATATCAAAACTACTTGTGCCTGCAACTGTGCATCCAATTGAAGATACAGAATAAGTGACAGTATGAACTCCTAATGCACTAGCACTAAGATCAATGATTCCAGTAGTTGAATTTACAACTAATCCAGGACTTCCCGAATAGCTTCCACCTGTAGTTTGTCCGGGTTCAGGCAAAGGAATTGGGTCAAAACCATTTATACAATAAGGACTTCCTGCATAGGAAAAATCTGTTTCTGGAGTAATAGTTGTATTAATTGTTATATCATAAGTGGAAGTTGATGCGATATTACAACCACTTGCAGCAATCGAATATGTAATAGTGTGATTACCTATAGTACTCGCACTCAAATCAATTAGGCCAGTTATAGAGTTAATTACTAATCCAGCTGTTCCACTATATATACCACCAGCAGTTTGACCCATTATAGGTACTGCACTTGGATCAACTCCATTGGCACAAAAAGGACTTCCTGTATAATTAAATCCTGTAACTGGTATATTGCTCGGATTAATAATTATGTCAAATGTGCTGCTATTAGTTGGATTACAACTACTCGCTGCAACAGTATAAGTTATTGTATGTCCACCAGTTGAACTAGCACTTAGATCTATAAGACCAGTCACTGAGTTAATAACTAATCCAGCTGTACCACTATAGACGCCTCCCGAAGATTGACCAGGTACAGGTATTGCACTTGGATCAACGCCATTGGCACAGAATGGACTACCTGAATAGCTAAATCCTGT
>CAYZQX010000491.1:0-2774 GCA_964480615.1 uncultured Chitinophagales bacterium
TCTATTATCCAGAGTCCAGTGTCTGGTTAAAGCGATTTACGATCATGATGTTTGTTCCAGTAACTACTTAAAGTCCAGTGTCCATTATCCAGAGTCCAGTGTCTGGTTAAAGCGATTTACGATCCTGGCATTAGTTGTAATAACTGCATTATAGCTAGTGTCCAGTATCCAGTGTCCAGAGTCTGTTATAAGGCTATAACAAATGCTTATTTTTTCTAACATTATTTTATAAAATTAACTAGTACAATCCACTTTTCCACCTAGTACCACCTATACACACCTTACACTTTGCCTGATTTAGTATAATTTTGTCTCTATATGGTTTTTCATTCTCTCTATAGTCAATATTATGGAGATAAAATTTTATTGATATGCCACTAAAAATATGTTTTAGTAATTTTTCAAAACTTCTTATTCTTATTCAAAAAAGTAATTTAAAAATATTAGTGGGACTCATGCTTGGAATAGGTATGATTACAATATCCTCTTGCCACCCACAATTGTATAAAACAAAGGATATTGCTAGTAGATACAAACCATTTTTTAACCCAGCAGTAGCATTGTCGAATGTATATCATTCAAATGATTCGACCATATTGCGTATAAGTGTAAATCCCAAATTTGAATACAGAAATAATATAGTAAAAATACAGGCACTAATAGAAACGAATAACAGAATGGATACCCTTCCTATCATTCAACACGGTATTGATGAAATGGATATCCAGTTGCCTATTAATAAGTCATTCAATCAGAATCTCACCATCGCTATACAATTAAGTGATCGCAGTATTTTTCAACTTTTTTCATTGCGGCGAATCGATGAATTAGCCTCAAAAAGAGATGTGAATATCTTTGATTTTAGAGCAGGGAATATCTTATATGCTGACTTTTTAAAGACAGGCAATGAATATCAATTCAAAACCATTACTAATGGCATTATTGAACCCACCCAGATCCTATATTATCAAGGAAAAATACCACTTCCTAAAGCTCCTATCTTTAAGACGGATACAAGCTTATATGGTCTAGATCATAATAATTTTATTCTAAAAAAAATGAAAAATCCTTTCATTTTTCAAGATAAAGGATTGTATAAAATAAGCTTTGAGAACATAAACAAAGAGCTGTTAGTATATGTAGGCGACAATGGTTATCCAAGTCTCGATGATCCTAAAGAACTTGCTGAGTCCATGCGATACATCACTAAGAATAAAGAGTATGACACTATCGTTAATGCACGTAACATTGTAAAGGCAATTGACAATTTTTGGATGGATAAGGCAGGCAGTTTTGAGCGAGGAAAGGTTTTATTCAAAGAATATTTTGATCGTGTGCAATGGGCTAATCAATACTGTACCGAGGACAAACCAGGCTGGATGACTGATAAGGGAATGATCTTTATAATCTATGGTTTACCTGATGAAATAGGGATAGATGGGCTGCTAGAAACTTGGTATTATACCAGTGAACAAGCGGGCACTAGTACAAAATTTGTATTCAATTATTACAAGGGGCATGCAATATTATCCAGAGGAGAATCCTATCTCGATATTTGGAATTTTATGATTCATAATTGGCGTAGCGGAATTATTCGCAATCCTAGAAAATCTTACAGCATCGCTATACCCTAAAAATAACAAAAGGCTGGTTCCTAGAGTATATGATTATCTTTATACCCTCATGAAAGAATATAAGTATAAAAGGCCGAAAGAAAAAACATTGATAATAGGTCGCAACCCAGTTCTCATTGCGTTAGAAAGCGATGAAGATATGGACAAGGTATTGATAAATTCAGAGAGCAGTGGGGAGCCATTGCCAAAAATAATCTCTTTAGCCCGTGCAAAAAACATTCCACTCGTTAAAGTTCCTAAGGCGAAACTCGATGCTATAACTGACAAAAACCATCAGGGGGTATTGGCATTTAGATCACCGATCGATTTCCAACGAGTAGAAGATGTTATTCCATTACTGTTTGAACAGGGGCTAGTGCCACGCGTGGTAGTCCTAGATGGCATTACAGATGTCCGCAATGCAGGGGCCATCGCAAGATCTGCACATTGTTTTAATATGAATGCCATCTTAGTGGGCAGCAAGGGTTCTGCAGCACTCAATGAAGATGCAGTAAAAACATCAGCAGGAGCCTTACTTCGCATGCCTATATGTAGGGAAACTATGCTAAGAGATGCTGTCACATCCCTCAAAAACTCTGGGTTAAAGATATATGCCACCACACTCAATCCAAATGCTAAATCGCTTTATGAAACCAAATTTGAAGGTCCACTAGCCATACTACTAGGCGCTGAGGATTTAGGTGTGAGTAACGAATTATTACAACTCGCTGATGAAGAAATATTTATCCCTATGCCTGCCGAATTTGATTCATTGAATGTGAGTGTAGCCGCAGGCATCGTTTTTTACGAGATTAACCGCCCTTAAGGGATTAATATCCGTTAATTATTACAAAAATTATCCACACCTAGATCATTAATACATTATTTTTGCCTTACCGCATCGTTCCTAATCGGGTTGCGTATGGTTTGCAGTAGGTATTATAATGGTTATTAATGAATGGTTTACTGCCACCATCTAAACACGATCTAATCCAATATTGGGCTGGGAACAGGTTAATTATAAATGGCTCTATTCGATTATTTTAATGCCCCTAACCTATTCGATTAATAGCATTATGATCAGGTGATATAATTATCGCCTTTTCAATAGAATGAAAATTGTATGGTGTAGTTTTGAGTTATTGGATTATTATGCTATTC
>CAYZQX010000492.1:0-2773 GCA_964480615.1 uncultured Chitinophagales bacterium
TTATTACAAGTCAATTTATATATACAAGCAGTGCATAATTATTTAGCTCTAAATAATGATAATTCTCGGATAAAAAAAATGTATAGAGCATCGATAGTTGTACTAAAGGATGTCAAATTGGGTCTTAATTTTGCCTTAATGCAGGTGTTCACTTATGTGCGATGCATTTATTTGGTGCTTCATGCTCAGATATAATCTACATATAAGCGGTTAGATTATGTCATAATAAACCATATTGAAACATTTTTCCCACAATTACCACTAAATAGCTTATTATTGCGGGCATTTTAATTAGTTATTAAAGAGAGGCCTTTAAAAATAACAGGTCTCAATCCATACAGATTATGACATTTTTTAAAGATCTATCGCTCATTCAGCCTATATTGAAGGCAATCGAAGAAGAGGGATATGAAAAACCAACCCCCATTCAAGCCAAAGCCATCCCTTTAGTATTAAAAGGAAAAGATTTATTAGGTTGTGCTCAAACAGGAACAGGAAAAACAGCAGCATTTGCTATTCCCATCCTACAAGAATTGTATCAGAATAAGCCTGCTGATAGGAAAAAAAGGATTAGGTCACTTATCGTTACACCAACGAGGGAATTGGCCATACAAATATCCGAAAGCTTTACTGCCTATGGTCGTCATTGTGGGCTGAGCAATGCAGTTATCTTTGGCGGTGTAGGTGTAACTCCTCAAATACAACAGTTGCGTCAAGGAGTTGACATCTTAATTGCTACTCCAGGTAGATTGCTCGATTTGGTTGGTCAAGGGGAGGTATCACTCGGACAGCTAGAAATTTTTGTACTCGATGAAGCTGATCGTATGTTAGATATGGGCTTTATCAATGATGTAAGAAAGATTGTAAAATTATTGCCGGCTAAGCGTCAATCGCTATTTTTCTCCGCTACCATGCCTGATGAGATTGCTAAACTAGCCAATACCATCTTGGTAGATCCTGCTAAGGTAGAGGTGACACCGGTTTCCTCTACAGCTGAGACGATACAACAGTTTCTTTACTACGTAGAGAAGGACAATAAAAATAATTTATTGATGCATGTGTTGAAGAATCAAGATATCAAAAATGTCTTGGTTTTTACAAGGACAAAGCATGGGGCTGACAAGGTAGTGAAATGGCTGCTTAAAAATGATGTTACAGCTGAAGCTATACACGGTAATAAAGCACAGAATGCTAGACAAAGGGCCCTTAATAATTTTAAAGCAAAAACTACTAGGGTGCTAGTGGCCACTGATATTGCCGCTCGTGGTATTGATGTGGATGATTTGCAATACGTAATTAATTACGAGATACCAAATATTTCCGAAACTTATGTGCATAGGATCGGTCGTACAGGACGTGCTGGTGCTAATGGAACAGCTTATTCATTTTGTGATGCAACTGAAATATTATTTATTGCCGATATAGAAAAACTGATCAGTAAGAAAATACATGTTGTAACAGAAAATCCATTTGAGATGAAGCATAGAAAGCCTCAGAAAATGGTGAAAGAACAACGCGAACCTAGAGAGTTGCCGAATAAATCCAATAATCCAGCAAAAAAAATTGCAGAGACTGGACCAAAACTAATCGCCAAGGGTCAGAATGAGCAAAGCAATAACCAGCCCAAGAAAAAGAAACACCATCAAGATAGACCACAGTCTTTTTCTGCTGATAAAAAAGAGCCATCTAATGACCGCTTCACCCAATCGAGTAAAAGACCAACACAGTCTGAATTCAATGGAAGGGATTCCAAGTTTGTAGCACCACAAAATAAAACTGGCAATGGAACTAATAAACCATTAGACCAATCAAATAACGTTAAAAGAAACGAAAACGTACAACGACCAAATCCCGATAAAAATTCTAACAACCACAGGAATTTTACCTCAAATAATCAGCAGTCGTTTGACAAGGGAATAGGCAAAAATATACATTCTAGCGAAACAGTTGATGCGCTGAAAACCAGCCATAGAAACGATGGTTCAACTGTGGAGTTAAATATGGGATATGTAAAACGCCCAAATGTAATTAGCAAGCCTAAAGTGGAAAACGCTAGCAGTGGCAGTCCGAAGTGGCAAGACGAGCTTTAATACAGCATCAGTAAAATGTTTCTTTGGGCTTAATTCACGATAGGGAAGTCCCACAAAAACCTATAAAGTTTTTCTCCACTGTGTGGGACAGAATTTGGCGCTTTTTGTGCTCTGTCCTTAGGATGATTCAAGATTAATGATTTTCGATTTACGATCCTGAGGCTAGCGCGATTTAGTATTTACGATACTGAAGCTGGTTGCAGTAACTCCATAAAGTCCAGTGTCCCGTATCTAGCTTACGCGATTTACCATTACCGATTTTGGATTTGCGATAGTGAAGCTGGTTGCAGTAACTCCATAAAGTCCAGTGTCTAGTATCTAGCTTACGCGATTAACGATTTTCGATTTACGATCCTGAGGCTAGCGCGATTTATAATTAACGATTTAGGATTTGCGATACTGAAGCTGGTTGCAGTAACTCCATAGAGTCCAGTGTCCAGTATCTAGTGTCCAGAGTCTAGTTGTAGCGATAGGGATGCGGAATGGTTTAGTCTTATTCACTGACTCTCAACACTGATTTCTTTGATAAGTTGTGTTGTTATAAACGGTATTTTATATATACAGAAACTACAAAGAGTCAGTGAATAAGACCGAAACGCAGTGTAGCCTGGAGCAGCCCGGGCCTGTAAGGCATCGCCCCAATGTCGTTAAGTTAAGGCGTAACTGCTTGATTTACAGATCGC
>CAYZQX010000493.1:0-2747 GCA_964480615.1 uncultured Chitinophagales bacterium
GGGAGTCGAACCCTCGTCCGGATAAAGTCGCCAATTGCTTTCTACGCGCTTAGTAGCCAGTTGGTTTTAGTACATTACAAGGTCTGGTTACTCACCCGGTGTAATATCTTATCTTCTGTTATCTCGCTAATGACACAAAGCGATGTCACCAGCCAGCCTGAAAGTGATGATGCTCAACCAAGTGCCCAATCAGGCAAAGGCTCAGGGGAGCAAAGGCGCTCAATTCCTTGAATTAAGCAGCCAAGGCGTAAGTAGATTCGCCATTTAAAACAAGTTGTAGTGAATTAATTTATAGCGGGCCAATTTCACAATGCCCGGCGTGCTTACAATCAAAGAGCATTACCGTCAATTCCAGGCAGCCCCCGAAATTTGTTGCAAATATATTACATTTTTTTGTCTTATATAGTTCCCATTATATTTGTGGGGTGAAGTATTACATTATTGCTGGTGAGCCATCGGGTGATCGCTATGCCGCGCAGTTAGTCGAAGCGCTTAGACTCAAGGATGCGCAAGCTAGTTTCATTGCTTGGGGGGGGCCTTGTCTTGCGGCGGTGGGTGTGCAGCCTACGAGGACACTTGAGCAGTTGGCCTTTATGGGTTTTTGGGAGGTGCTAAAAAATTTGCGTCACGTGTGGATGAATTTTCGGCAGTTTAAGCGGGAGTTAAAAACTCATAGGCCCGATGCGGTTATCTTTATAGACTATCCCGGCTTTAACCTCAAGGCCGCTAAGATCAGCCACGAGCAGGGCTTTCGCAATTTCTATTACATATCACCGCAGTTGTGGGCTTGGAAAAAAAACCGCTTGGCCCTGATTGAAAAGTTTATTGAAAAGATGATTGTCATCTTTCCATTTGAAGTTGATTATTATGCGGTGCATGGCGTTGAGGTTTATTATTACGGCCATCCGCTGGCACACGAGATCGAGCATTATAAAAAAATGAATTTGCCGCCATCGACTCCTGCTCATCAGCTCGCCCTCTTGCCCGGTTCGCGGGTTCAGGAAGTCCGCAAGCTGCTGCCCGTTTTTATCGAGCTGGCCCAGCGATTGCCTGAGCGACAGTTTGTATTGGCAGGGATGAGCAAGCTGCAATCGCTCTATGAACAGTACAAATTGCCTGCTAATATCAGAATCCTCTACAATGAGCCATATAAGGCGCTGCTGACCTCTTCTTATGCTTTTGTGTGTAGTGGCACGGCTTGCCTCGAAACGGCCTTGGTGGGCACGCCAGAGGCCATTGTGTATAAGTCATCCGCGCTTTCTTTTTGGCTGGGTAAGCAACTGGTAAAAATCCCGTTTATCGGCATGCCGAATCTCATCGCTGGCAAGCAGATCATCAAGGAGTTTATTCAGGAGGAATGTACGGCTGAAGCCCTCCACCATCACTTGCTTGGTTTTGAGGCTGACCCCGCACAGCAGGCTATGCTAAAGCAGGAATATGAAAAATTAAGCGACGCACTAAGGCTCGATCACACCATGGAACGCACCGCTGCACTCCTAGTTGATGCCCTGAAAATTCCAAAAAACAAGTCTCTCTAATCGCTTTGAAAGAAGTGTCTTAGACTTGAAAAATAGTGTCATACCATCGACCATTCAATGCACAACTTTGACCTCCGATTGTGGCATGAATGAGCGCATTAACAACTAGGAGATTATATCTAATATTGAAATCCAAACAACAGCATTTTAGGCCTAACAAGTTTATCAACCATAGTCCGCTGAACATCTGATATTTCGCTTAGAATAGATTACTATTGCTTAGCACTTTTCAAAATAAATTTGCTTAGTGTAAGCACACTGAATTTTATGCGTATAAGCGTCTTGAATTAGTAAAGCATGTTAATCATTTCTATTTGGGGGATGCCTGCCCTTAGCAGCATTTGTTTTGCTAAGAAATTTGCTTACTAGGGCAGGCCCGCGCCATACGTTCCTATCTTTTAGGAGGCTGAGCACCAGTGTAAGCAAATGCTTTATCTGTTCTTACAATAGTTCGTATTAGGAAACATATAGGGAACTAAATTCAGCCTCCTAAAAGGATATCCACTGCTGTCGCTATCCCATAACAACCCTAGTTAGTGGACGAGCAGTTGGGGTAAAAAAAATTGGACGTGAATCAACAGGTGTGAGGCCATCATATTTTACTTACAACTTAGATGAATACGATAACCTATTGCTGCAATAAGCATTTATATCATTACTTTATTAGTTGTGTTATAGTGGCATCATCTTGTGTGCCTAGCAACCTTGTATGTTCTTTGCCATTCTTAATCGCGATGGTAGTTGGGGTATATCTTATATTGTATTTTTCTATCCATTCAGGGTTTTGCTCCACATCTACAATCACCAGATTTGGCGATGATTTTAGATTGTTATTTTTGCTCAATTGTGAGAGGTAGTTTTGGCTGGGTGTACAATGATTGGAGATGAATACCACAACTTTTTTATCGTTTTGTTTTGCCACAGCTAAATGTTCATCGCCTATATAATTGAGGCCTAATGCGGCTTTGTTTATTTGCTTTTTATTGGCTATTTGAGTGGATGGCATTGCGCTTTTTGTTTTGAGATTTTTATTGGGCATTCCGCTATTGCTCATCTTGCCTATATTGGGTTTGGGTGCTGGTCCTGGGGCACCATTATTAGCAGGTATATCAATGACTGGGTTGCAGTTGTGATCAGGACTTGGAGTGGAATAAGGGCCACATACATCAAATCGATCACTCTCTATGGGTGTTAATGATCCAGGACTTT
>CAYZQX010000494.1:0-2709 GCA_964480615.1 uncultured Chitinophagales bacterium
ATCATAAGGCCACCAAAATACCATTATTCTCAAAACTCAGCCAATTCACCACAAAACAAGGCCTCTAAGTTTTAGCGAGAACCTCAAAAATATTCAGTTTTGACCAATATCAGAAGTCTAATGAATAAAAATATGCAATAAATAGTATTTAATTCGCTAAAAATGATAATTTTGCACTGGTTTTGAATCAGAAGTCAAAAGAAAAAAACGATCCCTTGTTTGGGCTTATTGCTGCGCTGAGTCCCTCAGAAAAGCGGTTTTTTAAGATATTTTCTAACCGTCATGTGATCGGTGAAGAGAATAACTACATACGCCTTTTCGATGCCATCGACGGTATGATCGTGTATGATGAACTTGCACTCGAACGCAAATTCAAGGGAGAGAAGTTTATGGAGCGGCTTGCAGTTGCTAAGTCCTATCTCTATGAACTGGTACTTAAGGCAATGAATGCCTACCATACCCAAGCAAGCATCGATCACCAGATAATGGAATTGCTGCGCAATACTGCTTTCTTGTATGAAAAAAACTTATTTGACCAGGCGGAAAAAATTATTAATAAAGTAAGAAAACTGGCACTCGATCACGAAAAACTAAGCATACTCCCCGAGATACTCGAATGGCAAAAAAGATTGATCGAAGCGGGATTTTTTGCCTCGCATAAAATTGACGAACTAGAACAACTCTTCAATCAAGAAAAAGAATACATCCGCATCCTAGATAACATCAATGAGTACTGGCTTTTACAAGCCAAACTTTATCACCAGCACAATATCAAAGGGATAATAAGACAAGAAGCCGATCTTGGAAAAATGGATGATGTGTTTGCATCCTCTATTATGAAAACGGAAGACCGCGCACTGAGTTATACTGCCAGAATATTGTACAATAAAGTATATGCAACCTATTTTTTTATCATCCGAGATTTTGAATCGAGCTATCGCTATATAAAAAAAATAGTATCATTGTATGAAGACAAACCCGAGCTCAGCCAGCAATATGCAATCGACTATGTTCGATCCATCAATAATTTATTGAATATCACTCAAGCACTTAAAAAAACGGAGGAAACTACTTTTTACATCGATAAGTTAAAGGCATTACGACAAGATAAGGAATGGCGCAAACAACAATACTTACAGATAAAATTGTTTGAAGCATATTACTATCACCAACTCAGTTACCACATCGAAAACAATAATTTTGATAAAGGATATCAACTATGTAAAGAAATAGATGAGGATATGCGCAAGATGGGTAATAAGGTCGATCAACTTGGCAAACTTATGTTGCATTATCACCTATTTCAAGTATGCTTTGGAGTAAAGGATTATCACAAAGCATCACAGTACCTCGATGAAATTATCCAAAACGAAAAGTCCAATATAAGACAAGACTTACTCTATTTTACAAGAATATTCAAGGTGATGAATGCCTTTGAAAGCGGCAATCATACCTTACTTGCAAAGGAATATAGAAGTACCTATAGATTCTTAGCAAAACGCGCAACTACCAATAAGTTTGAACAAGCCATATTGCAATATTTTGAGCATATTCCTTTGTTGGTTAATGAGTCAGATCTTCAATTGAGCTTTGATAACCTATCCACAATGTTTAAAGAATTGTATAAAGATCCTTTTGAAAAAAAGGCTTTTGCCTATTTTGATTTTATCAGTTGGATCGATAATAAAACTAAGCAATACAAGACAGCAATCGTTGTATAGGGCAAGCACAATAACTCAAAATTATAATACTTTTAGGCGATGCCTGCGGCCCGGGCTTTGCTGGCTTATAATTGATTTTTGCTAGCCAGAATCTGCGTATTTTTATTATCTAGTTCCGCTTTGCTCCACTCTTTTTAGTGGAAACTTGATTTCGCTATACTCCTCGCTCCGAAAAAGTCGCTGCGGGGTGCCGCTACTATCCCTATCGCGCATACTACTGCAAAGAGCACTTTGTAAGAGACGACGTTTCATATTTATGATAGACGCTTATTTAGAAAAAAGCAGAAATTATTATGCAATTAATTTTCTCCTACAAATTATAAAATACTTATAATAAAAGGTTTCGGAGTTATAAAGCAAACACTACACAATTTCTAGATAAGTACAACAATAGAATACTCGATCTGTAAGCTGACAATCGCTTTTAGGCTATGGTACTGAATTTTACATCTTAGAAAAAATCAATTTTTAGTAAGAAATAATTAGTAGTTCCTATTGAACTAAAATTATGGTTCATTACTATGAGCAAGACTTAATGCAGCATTAATAAGGGTTACAATTGTTATATGGACCAATCTATTGGTGTTCTATTTTGTTTAAGAAGAATATCATTTGTCTTGCTAAAATGCTTATTGCCAAAGAATCCCTGATAAGCCGAAAGCGGTGATGGATGCGGGGATTGCAGTATAAAATGCTTGCTTGAATCAATTAATACCGATTTTTTTATGGCATAAGCGCCCCATAGCAAAAATACAATCCCTGTTCGATTATTGGAGATCGCTCTTATCGTTGCATCAGTAAAATTTTGCCATCCTATATTAGCGTGTGAGGCTGCCATTTGTGCCCTCACTGTAAGTATGCAATTGAGTAAAAATACGCCTTGCTTAGCCCAAGGAATTAAATTGCCGGATGTAGGAATAGGAAGGTTCAAGTCGGAATTGATTTCTTTATAGATATTGACTAATGATGGTGGTGGCTTTACACCTTC
>CAYZQX010000495.1:0-2704 GCA_964480615.1 uncultured Chitinophagales bacterium
ATTCGCGATAGGGATAGACGCGTAAAGCCCACAGCGAGGCACGAGCGAGGACTTGCAGCAAATAGCCCGGGCCGAAGGCATCGCCATAATCGCATACTTATGTGTTTTTTTGCAAGCCCTAATTAACTTTAACATTTGCTTAGGGACAATGGTTTCTACCTTTACATTTATACATTCCTTGATGATAGCACAACTTGATTTTGCCAATTCGTGATTTTGATTACACCTATATGGAAGCTGACAAAGAACAATTATTTATGCCTTCCATCGAAACCTAATTACTATAATACCAGCTTAAGATGTATAAAAATAAAGATGGTTTAACTAGATATACCTTTTCGATTAAAAATAACCTTTTTCTTGAAAATAATTGAGTTTTAATATACTGGCGTTATTGGGTTTAATGTAAGTACCCGAAACTTCCTTTAATACTTCAACATCCTCCCCATCTTCTAACTTATGGTAATAAAAATAGTTGTTGTCATTGTATATTCTTTTAGTTAAGATATAATTAGCGCCGCCATAGCTCCAAGGAATCCCATAAAAATGTTTGTCGGAGATACCGAAATAACCTTTTTTCATTTCTTTGTCATTCCACACAAGCTTTTCAATTTCATCATCCCGCAATAGTCTAAGATCCTTTCCGTCATGTAAGTGAACGTAGGCACGATTATCTGTATTGTGTTCACCTCTAATATCCAAGGGTTGTATATATCCCATTCCACTCAAGCGGTCACCATTGGTTTTAGTAATTTCAATTTTTTTCCACTGAAGTACATCAGTAGGAGAAGGATCATTGTATAAATCTGCTAAAAATATAAATATCCTAGTTTCATTAGAATTATACTTGCCAGTGGCTCTGGCTGAGTCCATAAAATATGGGCGCTTTTTCATTAGTGGTTCCAAGTCTTTCACCGTTTTTACCTGAACATAACTTATGTTATCAAGGCTTGCCACGATTCGATAATCTTCAAGGTACTCGTAATCCTCATCTATAATCCTACTGCTATCAAATATCTTTATTTGCCCATTTCGGATTACTCTATACAGATTATCAAATCCATCGATCCATACAAACTTAGTAGAATCATTATAGGCAGTAACTCCATATTCAGCACCAGCAAGCATAAGCTCTCTAAATAAGGCAACTTCTATTCTCTTTTTACCAGGGATATTTTCACTGTCCTCAAAAGTAAAGAAAGGAATATCCCCTGATGGTTCATTGAATTTGAACTTGCCGTTGAGAATTAGCCCAGATTTCATTAATGCCCTCCCACTATGCCATTCATAGTCAATCTTTGGTGTTTTTTTGCTTTTTAGCAACTCTTGAGCTGACATTTTAGGTATGGCAAGGAACAATGCCAACATTATTAATGGGCATTTCAGATAATTGAAACATCCAAATAAATATTTAATATTCAAAACCAAATTATTCATTATTTACGGCAATATTACTTAAACTTTTCAAAATAGAGCATATATAAAACTAAAATGCAGGCCTAAGGCCTGCATTTTTATCTAAATTTCTATTTTTGTGAATCTCTATACTTCCATCTATAACCTAACGCAATTTCATGCGTTCCATTACTTACCTTGTTTATTTTAGAGGTCGTAATATCATAGCCATAGGTTGCACTTATACCATTGTTTAATTTGACGCCTAATAAGATTGCGATGGCATCATGCGTTCTATAGGATAATCCAGCCCAGTATTGCTTATCATAAAAAACACGGGCATTAATATCAGCGTGTAAAGGTATTCCTTTAACCATTTTCAAGATAGTGGATGGTTCTACGGATATTTTATCATTGATATCAAAACGATAGCCTCCCATTAAAAAATAATGTCTTGCCGTGCTGATGGGTTCTAATTCATTAATTTTAATCTTGCTCTGCATTAGTTGAGCCATGCTAAATCCAGCAAAGAAACGATCATTATAGTAATTAATACCAAAATTAGCATCACCAGTAGCCTTGCTTTGTTTTGAATCTAATAGCTGGGCATCCTCTTCTACCTCGGGGTTTAAGGCATTGTAATCAATTCTATATCCTACTAATGTACCAGCAAGCCCAAATGATAAATAGGTTTGCTTTTCCTGATTAATCAGCAAGTGATAGGCATAGGATAAATTAAATCCTGTACGTCTTGTAGGTCCTGTTATATCAGAAAAAAACAAGCCACCTACACCTACTTTTTTTGATTCCAACACATTAGTATGTGCACTTGCAAAAAATGTTTTTGGAGCACCATCAAATCCCGTCCACTGATTTCTATAGCCTAACTTTACATCTAAATCTAAGGTAGAACCTGCAACTGCCGGGTTATATGCGAGATCATTCATCATGTAACTCGTCAATTGATATACCTGTTGAGCCTTGATAAAATGGCCGCCTAATAATAACAAGGCAAGCACAATATATTTATTGATAATTTTCATTTATATAATTTTTGAAAAATTAAAGAATAGTAATAGTACCTGTCTTAGGTTTACTTACTGAATCATTAAAATAGATGATATAATAATAAGTTCCTTTAGGTAGCTCTTTACCGTCTATTGTTCCATCAAAGCTATTATCGTAAGGGCTATTGGATTCGTATAACAATGCACCCCATCGACTGTATATTTCAACTTTATTATTGGGATAATTTGCTAAAGCTGTTATATTCCAAGTATCATTAGCACCATCACCATTAGGTGTTATT
>CAYZQX010000496.1:0-2688 GCA_964480615.1 uncultured Chitinophagales bacterium
ATATCAGGACATAAGGATTTGATCATACCTGCTACTTCAGCAATATCCTTAACCCTATTGTGCACAAAAAAAACTTGACCTCCCCGATAGACTTCGTATTGTATCGCATCTCGTATCTTCTCTGTATCAAATGATATTCTCTCAGTGGTTACTGGCTGACGATTAGGAGGTGGTGTGCGTATGATGGATAAATCGCGTGCTGCCATAAGGCTAAACTGCAATGTCCTAGGGATAGGTGTTGCGGTGAGGGTAAGTGTATCAACATTTACCTTCATCTCTTTGAGCCGCTCCTTAGCTGCCACTCCAAATTTTTGTTCTTCATCCACTATCAGCAATCCCAAATCTTTGAATGTAATGGTTTTGCCAGTCAGTATATGCGTGCCTATAATGATCTGCACATCTCCTTTTGCTAACTTTTCTAATGTCTCCTTTTTTTCCTTAGCGGTTTTAAACCTATTGAGATAATCTACCTTGCAGGGATAGTCTTTAAGTCGCTCTGAAAAGGTTTGATAATGTTGCATAGCAAGTATTGTGGTAGGCACTAATATAGCCACTTGCTTGCCATCAAAAACCGCTTTGGCAGCGGCTCTTACAGCAACTTCAGTCTTGCCAAATCCCACATCACCACATATCAATCGATCCATAGGATGCGGGTTTTCCATATCCTTTTTTACATCAATAGTGGCCTTTTCTTGATCAGGGGTATCTTCGTATATAAACGAGGCTTCTAGCTCGCTTTGTAAATACGTATCTGGGGCAAATGAAAAACCCTGAGCAGCCTTGCGCTTGGCATATAACTGTATAAGATCACGCGCTATGTCTTTGATCTTATTCTTAGTCTTGCGCTTGAGTGCTGCCCAAGCATCAGAACCCAGTTTATTGACTTTAGGAATAGTCCCATCTCCACCTACATATTTGGATATTTTATGCAGGCTATTAATGTGTACATATAAGAGATCATGGTCCTTATATACAAGTCTAACGGCCTCTTGTATTTTGCCATTGACTTCTATTTTTTCCAATCCACTATATACCCCAACACCATGGTCTATATGTGTGACATAGTCACCAGGTTTGAGCTCCCTTAATAGCCTGATGGTCAATGCCTGATTTTGGCTATAGGACTGCTTGATTTGATATTTATAATAGCGATCAAATATCTGATGATCAGTATATATTGCAATCTTTAAATCATTGTCTATAAAACCGTGATAAAGCGATTTTACCAATGGATTATAAACTACATCCGCTTTTAAATCTGTAAATATTTGATCGAATCGTTTGATCTGTCGCGGATTATCGGCAAATAAAAAATTGAGTATGCCATTGTTTTGATTGGCCTTAAAATTCTCAATTAATAGCTGAAAATTTTTATTGAATGGTGGCTGAGGGGAGCTGTTGAACAATAGGATATGGGCATTGGAAAAGTAGGGATGACTGCTAAACTCATTGATGGCAAAAGGCTGGACTTGTGCTAACAAATCTTTTGCATCTAAAAAACAAGTTTCAGGCTCAGTGCCAAATGGCAATGTTTCATCTTTTTTATATTCCTGTGTATAAGCTGTTACACTGGCTATAATCTTGTCATAATTAGCTTGTGCTTGTTCAAAAACATAACTCCCATCAAATAGCCATATCACAGTATGTGCATCAATCAGCTCAAAAAGCGGCACTTTCTCCTCACTCTTAAAATGAGATTGTATATCAGGAACGATTGTTACACTCGTGACTTTTTTTTCTGATAATTGTGTAAGCGGATCAAAGATTCGGATTGAATCCACTTCGTTCCCAAATAGCTCTACACGATAGGGTAAATCATTGCCATAGGAATATATATCCACTATCCCACCACGCAATGAAAATTGGCCTGGCTCATAAACAAAATCAGCATTCTGAAATCCATAATTGACCAATACTTCTGTAATAAATCGAATGTCTAATTGCTCGCCCTTTTGTATATGTATTATATTGTCACTTAGCACCCGAGTATCCACTACTTTCTCTATCAATGCTTGTGGATAGCTAACGATAATCTCACCTGAAGTCTCCGTGTTCAGCATGCGTGTGACTGTTTCGGTGCGCAACAATATATTGGATCTATTAATCTCTTCGGGATGATCTGGCTTCTTAAAACTATCAGGAAAAAATAAGATGTCTTTTTTTTCTAATAAATTTTTTAAGTCGTTTTGAAAATAGGCTGCATCTTCTTTAGTATTGCATATAATTAAGTGTGAGCCTGGTTTTTTAAACCAGTGTGCTGCAATAATAAATGCTGAAAAAGAACCCACCACTCCCCTTAACACCTGCCTTGACCCCTGGTGAGAATTTACAACTAACTGCTGAATACGTGGATCGGATTTATAAATATCCAATAATCCGGATAATTCCATAAGACGCGCAAATGTAAGACATTTTTTTTGGACAATTAGAGGCACTCATTTACTGACTAAATTTTTTTAGTCTAAAAGACTAATAGTATAAAAGTAAACTGTCCATATTTCTACAAGAGAAGTATAAATAGAAGACCTCCTTATTCATTGCACATCATTGTATATAGGTGAGTAATCCAAATATGAATTGGGTAATCCATCAAGCCTATAAGCAATTATAAAATAAAAATGGGGCGATGCCTGCGGCCCGGGCTCATATCTTTGCATTTTAATTGTTTAACCATAGGATGATCAAGCA
>CAYZQX010000497.1:0-2687 GCA_964480615.1 uncultured Chitinophagales bacterium
AGGCTTGCGCAGCAGCTTCCCACTGATGACATACCTGTGCAAGAAAATCGCTGCCATTTTTTCGATCTTCTCGAATCAATTCATCTCCACAATCACCATAATAGCCTATTCCTGAAGCGCTGATAAAAAAGTCCAAGGGTTCGCTTTTTTGGTCAAGTGATTTTAAGATATGGTTCGCGGTAAGCACCCTGCTATTGATAATTTCTTCTTTATAATTCTTTGTCCATCTTTGTGCACCTACATTCGCTCCAGCTAGATGTATAATGCCTTGAATTGATTCCATGAGGTCATAAGTTAGGGGCGATAAGCCATCCCATTGTATATACATAGGATCGGCCTTAGCTGTTCTTGTGGGTACTTTAATGGAATATCCCGCGTTAATGAGTAATGGGATGAGCGCTTGTCCGACTAAACCTGTCCCTCCAGTAATCAATATTGTCTTCATAATTGATATAAAGATAAGAAATTATTACATAATTTAACTATTGTTGGAGCCGCCTTTTGCGTATCGGATTTTAGGATTCCAGAATTTATTTATTATATTCGCGGTTTAAAAAAATAATTTAATAATAAACAAAAAATTAAAAATGAGAAAAATTTCTCTTTATTCATTATTGTTTGGAATTGGGCTTTTATCCATATTATTCCAAAGTTGTAAGTCAGGTGGATCGGAGTCAGCTGGTCCCACAACTTATAAAGATCAAGTAGTTGTACATAACCTCTCAGATCCTGAGAAACTCCATCCCACAAATGCAAATGATGCCAATGCCTCTGAAATAGGTAGGTACATGTTTCAGATGCTATTAGATATTGATATGGAATCCTCTCAATTAGTCCCTGTATTAGCTAAGGAGATGCCTACCATGACACTTACACCTGACGGAAATGGGATGGTGATCAATTATGAGCTTAAAGAGGATGCCGTATGGGACGATGGTAAACCAATTACTGCACGCGATGTGGAGTTTAGCTATATGTGTATTAAAAACCCAAAGGTTGATTGTCCAGCTAAAAAGCCTTACCTCGACTTCATAGTTGATTTCAAATATGATGAGACCAATCCCAAGAAATTTTCCCTAATATGTGATAAAAAATACATGCTTTGGGACCATTCTTCAGGCAATATTGCATGGATTATCCCTGAACACCTTTATGATCCTAAGGGAATAATGAAAGGACTTAAATTGAGTGATTTTTCGAATCCTCAAGCCTTTGCAAAATCTGCCAAACCAGCTGAAGAATTTGCTACTGAATTCAACTCGCCAAAATATGACAGAGAAGCCAATTTTATATTTGGTTCAGGAGGATATAAGTTTAAGTCATGGGAAACCAATCAGCGAATAGTATTAGAGCGCAAAGATAATTGGTGGGCTTCTAAACATAAGACAGAAGGTATGTATTTTGAGCAAGGCCCTAAGGAAATTGTTTATGAGACTGTAAATGATCAAACAACTGCTGTTACTGCATTGAAATCAGAGAAATTAGATGCCATGCAATCTATTCGCCCTAGTGATTGGGTAGAGTTAGATAAATCTGAGAAATTTGTCAGTAAATTTAATAAGCTTACAAATCCTGACTTAGCATATACATATTTAGGCTTGCACATGAAAGATCCTAAGTTTGCCGATAAGCGCACTAGACAGGCCATTGCGCACTTAGTCGATGCTGACAAGATCAATCAAACAATTCTATATGGATTGCAAAAACGCACTGTAGGTCCAATACTCCCCTTGCACAAGAGAGAGTATGCATCCGACCTTAAACCTTATGCTTATGACCCTGAATTAGCAAAAAAATTATTGGCTGAAGCGGGATGGAAAGATAGCAATAATGATGGTACCCTTGATAAAATGATTGATGGAAAATCAACCCCATTAAAAATTATATTTTCTTATAATCAAGGAAATGATGTGCGTAAAAATGTAGGACTTGCATTCCAAGAATCAGCACGCCAAGCTGGTATCGATGTGGAAGTTTCATCACTTGAATGGTCTGTATTGTTAGAACGTATGAAGGAACATAAGTTGGATATGTGGTACGGTGGATGGGCTACGCCTACTACCCCAAGCGATCCAATACAGTTATGGGGTACTGAAGCTTACTCTAATGGGGGCTCTAATTATTCAGGCTGGGGTGATGCTACATCTGATAAGTTGATTGCCGATATAAGAACTGAATTAGATGTAGATAAGAGAGCAGAGTTGTACAAGCAATTCCAACGCAAAATATATGATGAAGTTCCTTGTGTTTTCTTATTTACTTTCGATCAGAGAAATGCCGTACACAAGCGCTTTACGAATATAAAATCGGGATCTGAAAAACCTGGATTTTACCCAGCAGCTTTCCAGCCAGCGAACATGCCGGTACCTACTCCTGCTAATTAATATTTTCTAGTATCAATTATTGCAATAGAAAAAGCTAATAATTAGCCTAAACTTACCTTATAATATAAGATCCAGAATTCTAATAGAGTTCTGGATTTTTTTTATTGTGCATTCAATTTGTTTCTTATGGATAATAATTAGTAAATTCGCATCAATATCTCATTTTAATTAAGTAAAAGATGAAAAAATTATGTTTGATGCTCTGTGTGCTATTATTGGCATCATGTATGGGTGGCAGTAAAGACGGTGATGGAAAAAAAACTTTTGATGATGCGGTATATGTGCATCAATTATCCGATCCAG
>CAYZQX010000498.1:0-2684 GCA_964480615.1 uncultured Chitinophagales bacterium
GGCCCGGGCTATGCGGGGCTACGCTTGCGCTCCGGTACTGAGTTGTCGGGCTTTCAGCTTAACATTTTTTCTAGCAGTAGAAAGCCCGACAACTTAGTACAAACCCCTCCTATCCCTATCGCCGCTGCGCGAAATTCAATTAACGATACGGGATATTCGATACTATAGTATTTACACTCCCTTTATGCTCACATTATAACCTTGTGTATTACTTCTATTGTAATGCAAACAATAGAATTTTGATGTAAAAAAACCTTTGATCTCATTATTCTTGTTTATTATTACATTACTTTGTTATACCACAATGAATGTATTCATATACTTACTTGTGTGAAGCTGTAATATATATGATATGCTTTTATAGCGAGTTTAGTGTACAGCCGCCGTACTCACCTTTTCAATGCCATTGAGATGTAGAGCTATATGTCTATCGTGTGCTTTATGGTGATATTCGCTAATTATTTCGAGGATATCATAATCTATAAAGTCACATTCACTTCCATCAATAGTGAGTTCACTATAACTGGGTACTTCATCTAATGTTTTTCTCAATTTCACTTTATTTAAAAATGTGACATTGCCATTTAGCTTTATATTATAAGTCTCGATATTATGTACTAACTTTTTTGTGATTTTATATTCTGCCCTGAAATTATTTTGAATGATAAAGTAGATAGAGATAAGCAATCCTATACTTACTCCTATCAAGAGATCCGTAAATAGTATTACTACGATGGTAATAAAAAATGGAATAAATTGTGTCCATCCCAATCCCAACATATTGTGAAATAATTTTGGCTTAGCGAGGTTATATCCTGTGACTAATAGGATAGCTGCAAGTGAGGCATAAGGAATTTTGTTGAGTATAGATGGTATGAGCAATACAGCCAATAAAAGAAATAGGCCGTGGGTAAATGAAGCCAGTTTGGATTTAGCACCCGCATCCACATTCGCAGCTCCTCTAACCACTACAGCTGTCATAGGTATAGCACCAAGTAACCCACAGGTGATGTTTCCTATTCCCTGTGCTACTAGTTCTCTGTTAATAGGTGTAATTCTATTGTGCTTATCTAATTTATCAACAGCCTCTATACATAATAATGTCTCTAAGGTGGCAAGTAAGCCTATAATGATGCCCGATTCCCATATAGCCCTTGATGAAAATAATAGGCTGAGATCGGGAAAAGTAATATTGCCAAAAATATTTAAGGGGATATTCACTATTTGCGACTGTTTTAGCGCATATCCAGGCATGGCATAAGACACCACCATATTTATTAATATCCCTAGTATTACTACAATTAGTGGCGCTGGTATTGATTTGTATTTCTTAGCAATAGGTTGCTGTGCGAGTATGAGAATGGCGATGGATAGTAAGGCGATGAGTACAACTAACAATGATAAGTGGTGTGAAAAATTATGAATGCTCGCCATAAAATTTTTATGTCGAAACAGTCCCATAAAACCATTAGTCCAAAAATCGGTTTGGTCATATCCTAAGGCGATGGGTACTTGTTTCATCATAAGTAAGATGCCTATGGCTGCCAGCATGCCTTTAATAACCGATGATGGAAAATAGTTGGCGATAACACCGAGTTTTAATAAGCCCAGTATTACTTGAAAAAGGCCGGCTACTATCACGGCTATTAAGAATACTTCATAACTGCCTAAGCTAATGATTGCAGAAGAAACCAATGCTGTGAGGCCAGCTGCGGGACCTGATACCGCTAAGGAAGAACCACTGATCAAGGATACCACCAGTCCTCCTATAATTCCTGATAATAAGCCTGCATAGAGCGGAGCTCCCGATGCCATCGCTATGCCAAGACATAGCGGTAATGCGACAAATGAAACAGCCAGTCCCGCTGGCATATCATGTTTCATCCATATTAACCTATAATACCTAAGTGTCCTTCTCATCTTACAATACCATTCAATATAAAATATTATGAACAATTGCTTTAACTAACACTGACCATAGTACTTATATAGTCTATTGATACATTCACTGAATTGATAACAATTCAATTATTATCACATTAGATTATATATGCAAAATATAAAAATTGCTTCCCAAAATTACAATATTTATACATCATTTTTACAAATATTTTTATACTATAATTTCATTCTATTTGTTAGCGATTGTCGCATTTCATATAAGGATTATACCAATCGGGTTTAATGCTATTTTCATTCATCCGCTAATGACCAACTGCATTAATTAGTTTATCTCAAGATTTGTACCATAGTGAAAATAGCCTTTGATAAAGCAAGTATTAGTTAGTAATAACGCTAAGAGCAATGCCTAAGACGGGGAATAATGGTGAGCAAGCCTGTCTTATGAAATTAAATGATGATGACTATATTAGGAGCTATTAAATGATAGGTGCTTGACAAGGCATGATGAACTCTATGAATTGACTAGTTATATCAACAAACATCAGGATACTAAATCGCTTTATCCAGACACTAGACTCAGGACTTAATTCAGTGGCTGCAACAAGCTTCAGTATCGTAAATCGAAAGTCGTGAATCTTGAATCGGCGAAAGCGATAGGGATAGGAGGGGTTTGTGCTGGGTGGCGGGCTTTCAGTCGCTTTGATATAATAATGCCGAAAGCCCGCCACCCAGTACCGGAGCGTCAGCGCAGCCCTGTATAGCCCGGGCCCTAGGCATCGCCC
>CAYZQX010000499.1:0-2665 GCA_964480615.1 uncultured Chitinophagales bacterium
ATCAGTGATAGGAGTCAGTGAATAAGACTAAACCATTCCGCATCCCTATCGCGAACACAATTCTAAAAGCAATAAAAATGAGACGACATCTCTTATGTACGATGCAAACTTTTTTTGCAGAAACCCATAAAATTGTGTGAATATCCATTGCACTTTCAACATCTAAAAATCTATTGCAATAATGGATTTCATAGTTATGAAGCAAGCCTTAATTATATGCTGAACAACTCTACTGCCTAATTCAGTAGATAGCATCAAACTGCTTGCCAATGTGCTATTTTTTTTGGCATTAATTATAGGATAATAGGCTCGAGTTAACACGCAATCACTATCGCATCTGTATAGATTACGATTTAAGATTCACTATTTCCTATCTCAATTCATGAATCCGATTTAAAAAAAGATGAAGTTTGTTAAAGCAAGAGAACTAAGATTAGTGTCCATTGCCAACTTACTAATATCAATTAAGAAGAATTTTCTTGGTGACTATACGATCACTGCCTACAAGCTTTACGAATAACATTCCTTTTGAAAGTATGCTATTTGAATTCCACAATAATTGATTTTGATTATCTTGGATGGGTTGTGAAAATATTGTTTTGCCCTCCACATTAACAAGCTCTATTCGCTCAAAAGAATTGGTGCTTTGGCTCCAAGAAACAATATAGTAATCGCCATTGCGCGTTACTTGTATATTATGTGCTTCAAGGTCACCAACTCCACTGATGTCAATTGTAATTGTATCAGACATAACGGTACATCCTTCTTGATTGGTAACAGCTACATAATAATCACCTTCGACGAGGTTAGTGGTATAATTAGCTTGTGTCGCATTTGTTATTACTGTGTTATTAAAGTACCACTGATAGGTTACCCATTCGCCTGGGCATTGCAGTTCACTATCCGCTGTGTTCGTAAGAACAGGTGGTTCGACGACAGTGCCTTCTAGTAAGAAGGAATTGCTATAAAGACATTGGCCTGCGGTTAAGTTGTAGGAGTAAACCCCTGCTGAAAGATTGGAAATTTCATCGCCAGTAGCAGTAGTGTTCCACGAGATTTCATAATCAGTGGTTCCACATACAGAAAGTTGTATGGAGCCATTATTTCCAGTACAGGTTTCGTTTACAACCTCAGCAGTTGCATTGATCAGACCACAACTGGAACCTAATAAATAAACGGATCCAGACCCAAATCCAGCATATAATTTTCCATCATAACCCTGACCAAATGTCGCTAATCCCTCCAGTCCAGCTAATTCTACTACTTCCCATTGTGTATCCGTACCTGGTCTTATGAGCCAGTAGTTGGAATAGGCATAGTCGCCACATATATAGTAACCATAGAGATCGGGATTGACCATATCTCTAAAAACATAACCACCTGTGATAGAAAGACCGCCGTTACTGTTGTGTGGATACTCAAAGATAGGTTGAGTCAATTCAGCTATCGGTGGGCAGCCATTGGTATTAAAATTATGTGTTCCTTCATAGCAGCGCCAGCCATAATTCTCGCCTCCTTGACTTGATGCGGGCTGATAATCAACCTCTTCCCAAGCGTCTTGTCCTACATCGCCAATCCATAAGTCACCTGTAGGAGGATCAAAGGAAAATCGCCATGGATTTCGAAGGCCAGTAGCCCATATTTCAGGCAAATAATCAGGATTGTTAATAAATGGATTATCCTCAGGGATGCCATAATTGAGGCCGTTAGCCGTGTCTGGATGATCGACATCGATCCTCAACATTTTCCCTAGCATACTCAAGGGATTTTGGCTATTATTTTGTGGATCACCTCCACTACCGCCATCCCCCATACCTATGTATAGATAGCCATCGGGGCCAAATGCGATGCAACCACCATTGTGATTCGCATAAGGCTGATTAATGGTGAGTAAGATCAATTCACTTGCTGGATCCCCTACATTCGGATCACTAGAAACCTGAAACCTCGAAATTCGTGTATGCCCGCCGCTGCCAGTGTAGTTGACATAGAAATAACCATTCTCAGAATAGTTAGGATGAAAAGCAAGGCCTAAAAGCCCACGTTCATTGCCATTGTCATTCACTATAGATTGCAGATCTATAAATAAACTTGTGGTGTGGTCACAATCATTGTTAATGATCATAATCCTGCCATCTTGCAATGTCACAAATAGTCGTTCATCATCGGCATTTCTTATATCAGTAACTAAATCATTGAAATCAGCGAGCTGATGAAACTCAATATCTGGCTGGGCAATCAATAAGATAGGACAGATCAATACTAAAACAAATCTGAATAATAAATTCATAATGAGGGAATAAAAACACAAATATATATATTGTATAATAAAAACGATGATACCTTGTGTTATTTAAATACCGAATATAGCTAGCCTCTCAAGAAATGAAAATACAACTTCTAGCAAGTAACAAGCGAGCACTTGAATCAAAAAAACAAACGCAGGCGCAGATACTTGCTACCTATGGTCAAAATAAATCCCAAGTAACTTGGGCCGCAAGTCATCGCGATAAATTCTATTATTCATCCATTACAGCAAGTTAGTTTACTATGCAAATTTTCTTTTTGCAATAAGTTAAATGATATTGCTTTCCAAGCTTAATAATTAGAGCTTGCACAATAAAGTCTAATTCTAATATTTTAAAAGAACTTAGAGATGGTATAT
>CAYZQX010000500.1:0-2644 GCA_964480615.1 uncultured Chitinophagales bacterium
AGCCTCTGCCTTCAATTTAGAAATCATTACCAATAAACTACACATCCATTAAATCTCAATTCAATTTCCTTAGCGTACCTATTCTGTTTTACGGCTACTATCATCATTGTGGTTATGATGTCTTCCCCACCCAAGAATTTGAATGCTCGGAAATTGTAGATCGATTCCACAATGTTGCAATCACATAGTATTGATGTACTAAAAACTCTGGGAGAAAAAAAATAGGCGTAGCAAGAGTGAAAAAGGGCAATCTATAAAACACTAAGGAGGACTTCGATAAAGGATAGCTTTATTTGAATTAGTAATTGTGGGTGTGGGCTATTCTAAAGTACGATAGGATAAATTCTAGTTATGTGACTTCTCTTTTCCTGGCGAGCCGATGTTAACCTAATCTAATTGCTTAAATTAATTGCACTAATACAAATACTAATACTTTACCATACCATCGTGAAATATGTGGGCATCATAATTGCCGGTTCTGTATAGAACACAGCGACCAAACACTTTAAGGAGGGGCAAATGTCTTGGTTGATTATTAATGGTTACCTCCCGAGGAATTGAAAGACTCTCTTCGTCTAAAAGCGTAGTCTTGCCTTCATAAAATATCTTTAATTTATTGTTCAAATCCATATAGGCAACCACACCATCACTAAATTCTAAGATGGCGGGATAATAGGTTTCTAAATCGTAACTTTTGCCATTGTAAAACACACTTAGCCCATCATTAATATTGTGGTACAAGAGCGTATTGTCAATACCGATTAATTTTGACTTATAATCATTACGTAGCAGGATGGCCTTATCTCCATTGTGGACATACAAATTCAAATCATCGTCGATATAGGCAAAATAATCGTCCCCTGCCCATATTCTGTTTTCAAACTGTAACTGCTGATCCTCTTCATAATCATAGTTAAATGTAAAGCTGCAAATGTCTTCCTGAATCGGATTGGTAAAACATACAAGATTATTGTAATTGTCGATATAGAGTAAATGGTGATTGGTTAATCGCATAAAATTAGCGCCTAAGTTATCCACTTCTACCACCTCTTCATTGTGGTAATAAAGGAGCTTCCTAAAGGGGTCGGTAAATGCAAATCCATTATCCGATACAGCATAGTTTTTAATTTCGGAATTAGATATTTCTTTCACCTCATTATTGTGCAGCGCTTTTATAACACCAAAATTATCCATAAATACAACGATGGAGTCGCCTGTGAGCTTAAAGGATGAAGTGCCGATCAATAAACTACGCCAACCTTTTGTCGTGTAAATCTGCAAATTATTACCCCTTGTTCCAACCAAATATTTTTTAGTTAGCGTATAAGCCTCATCATTCTTAAAACTCTCAATCTTAGTGGACTGCTTGTTACTATAGTAATAAGTATCGTTTTTAATGTCTCTATAGATCATTTTGTCGCCTACTACATTAAAAAAGGGCACGTCCTGGTGAAATAATTTTTTTACATCTCCATTATCAAAAACATAAAAACCACCTGATAAATCCTGCCAAGCTGCGAGATTTTGTGAAAATGAGCAATTGTACAATAATGTATTAGCTAAGATACTGATCCATAAAATGAACTTTTTCATGTATAGTTGTTTAGGTGTGAAAATAATACTTTTTCCTTTTACCCCCTTTTAGACCCTATACATTTAATCTCGTTTATTAGTGACAATAAGATAATTATATAAAAATTATACATAGAGTATTTGCTTTAGCTTAACCAATTAAGTATTCCAATTATTTTCACAGGGGAAAGTGGCTTAAATAACGCTTCTTTTATAATCTTATCATCTATAATCGGTGTTTCAATATTTCCCAAATTACATCTTTGATATTCCCTTACGGATGGCATAAGCAAATTACTTCTTGGAAGTTTTCATTCAATAACAAAACCAATCTTTCATAACATTATTCTGACATTAAAAATGGCCTTTTAGTTTTTAAAAAAAATACAGTTGCTCCTTATATCCTTTTGGATTATAATAAAACTGTGAGTCACTTTTAATACAATATATCGATCATTGTATAAAACAAAAAAACCGCTCTAAAGCGGTTTTTCTTATATTCATTGAAGATTAAACAATGTAGGAATACATTATTTTTTCTTACCTGATTCTTTTGCCTTCGCAGTTTCTGCACTCTTCAAGCTACGAGGTATTTCGATGGTAGCAACTGGATTTGATGGGCTATTGAGTATTTCTACATTTGGGTAGCTCAAATCCTTCACCTTAAGTGATTTTCCTAAGTCAAGCTCCGTAATATCCACCGCTAGTTCAGAAATTAAATCCTTAGGGAAGGCTTTAATCGTAACTTTTCTCAATTTCACTAATAGTTTACCGCCTGCTCTAACTCCTATAGATGTGCCAGTAAGCTTGATAGGTACTTCGATTAATACTTTCTTGTTTTCCTCAAGCTCCATGAAGTCAAGGTGAAGTAATTTTTCTGTTACAGGATGAAATTGTAAATCTTTCAATAGGGTAGAGTGGGTCTTGCCATCTACAGTGATGTGTACATTGTAAATATTTGGAGAATATACAATGTCTTTAAGCATTTTTGCTGATACAGTGAAATGAACATTTTCCTTTCCACCATAAAGTACACAAGGAACTAGATCGGCTCTACGAGCATCATTAGCTG
>CAYZQX010000501.1:0-2628 GCA_964480615.1 uncultured Chitinophagales bacterium
ACAAGAACCTGCGCTATCGCTTGGTTTCTCACGTCTATCCCTATCGCGAATACAACTTGAAAGAAAAATATCTAAGAAACAACCTAGCATAATTATGATGTAGGCTTTTTTTTTGGAAAACGCAGCAATTCTTGTGCTTTTCGTTTTCACTTACATATTCTATAATCCTTTACTATAAAGGATTTCGGAGTTATTGAGCCAGCCCTAAATAAGGCTGCTCAGGTATTTCAGTTGAAAGCTGGGCATTGCTGCAATTTCATGATTTTGCTTTTTGAAACCAGCTCTAAGGTATCCCAATAGATGGTAATAGCGAAAACAGTAGAGTGTAATAATAGGATTCCCACTCTAGCAGCTATCGTTTAATTGGGGTATTCACTCAAATTTCGAGCGTTTTCCTTAGCCCTACTAATAGCGTCGAGTATAATTAGTTTTTCATTACTAGGAATTGAATCGAGGTAGGATATTTCAGTCATTAACGGTGTGCTTATTCCAGCTTTCCATCTCCGCAATATTGTATCGGTGAGTAACATTTCTAATTCATCATCATTTACGAGCTTATTCTTATAGCGTATTACACCGTTGCGGCCTGCTGAAATAAGTGGGACCGCGGTAGTATCTTGTTCAGGACTAGGAATGAGTGCTTGTACACTGCCATTCTTTACATTACTCGGCTTGCAATTATGAAATAGAATTGCAAGCAATAATAAGCAGGATGCTGCACTTATATATTTGGGTATATACATCTTAAATAATAAAAGAATGACCAAGCATGGCACTATGGACGACCTGTTAATAAGGTTTGAGAATTCCTAGGGATGGTGGAAACGCTATAATTTATTCCATACTTAGCTCATTAACTCATCCAATTTGTCTTGGCTTCAGGATTCCACTTTATGGTCGTCTTTTTGTTTTGTGTCCAAAATTCGATGGAGCTTTTTCCAGTGATATCACCCACACCGAATTTGGATTCATTCCAACCCCCAAATGAAAATGGTTCACGAGGTACAGGAACACCTACATTCACACCGATCATACCTGCACTTGCTTTTTCTATTACTTGCTTTGCCAGTCCACCACTCTGAGTGAATACCGATGCGGCATTGCCATAATTAGAGCGATTTTCTATCTCTATGGCTTCATTCAGATCCTTCGCCCTAATAATACATATTACGGGTCCAAAAATTTCTTCCTGAGCGATGGCCATCTCTGGTTTTACAAAATCAATAATGGTAGGCCCTACATAAAAGCCATTTTCGTGCCCCTCTACTTTAGCATTGCGGCCATCTATTAGGACTTTAGCACCTTTTGCTTCAGCCTCTGTAATATATTTTTCTATTCTGTTTTTTGCTTCTAAAGATATGACGGAGCCTAAGTTCTTACCTGGAATAATCTTGGTGGCCTCTTTCACCATTTGATCGATAATGGGCTGTACTTTGTCCACGCCTACCATCACAGA
Organism: uncultured Chitinophagales bacterium; assembly: GCA_964480615.1. Lineage (GTDB taxonomy): Bacteria > Bacteroidota > Bacteroidia > Chitinophagales > UBA2359 > CAYZQX01. Next base: position 1,457 of record CAYZQX010000501.1, read on the forward strand.
AGCTGCCATACAGCGCTGTCCTGCACAACCTGACATGGAGGCTACTACATTCGAAGCGGTCATCTCTAAGTGTGCATCAGGCAGTACGATTAAGTGGTTTTTAGCCCCTCCCAGTGCTACACAACGTTTTAAATTGTGACTGGCGCGCTGATACACTAACTTAGCCACCTTGGTTGATCCTACAAATGTGATGGCTTGGATTCCTGGATGATCGCATAGAGCCTCCACCACCTCTCTACCACCATTCACTATATTGAATAATCCATTCGGTAGTCCAGCCTCACTGAGCAGCTCAGCCATACGCATAGCACTAAGCGGCACCAGTTCCGAGGGCTTGAGGATAACCGCATTGCCTAGGACAATCGCATTAGGAACCGTCCAGTGTGGAACCATATTGGGAAAATTGAATGGTGTGATACAAGCTACGACGCCGAGTGCTTTTTTCTCTATCCTACATTCCACACCACGACTCACCTCTTGAAACTCATTAGCTAAAATTTGGGGCATTGATACAGCGAACTCACAGAGCTCAATACTTTTTTCGATTTCCGCTTTTGCCTCATCGTATGTTTTTCCATTTTCTACACGAATTAAATTGGTGAGTTCATCTAGGTGCTGTTCTAAAAGCTGGCGATACTTAAAAAAAACTTGTACTCTTTCTTTTAATGGCTTAGCAGACCATTCAGGGAATGCATTCGCTGCCGCCTTAACTGCTTTATCTACATCATCATAGGTGGACAGTGGAAGACTAGATATAATCTCTCCAGTAAGTGGACTGTTAATCGCCATTTCGGATTGACCATTGCGATGAAATTCCCCACCTATATAATTTTTTACTATTGGATATGCCGTATTTTGAGCCATTTTATAAAAAGTTTTTAAAAATTTTGACTTTTAAGTTCCAAAGATAAAACAATTGAAATTAATTTTATCAGTGAAGTAATTAATTATTGACCCTACTTAAATCAAAAAATAGAAATAAATTATCAAATCAAAATACTGATTATCAACTATTTGAATAAAATAAATCAGATTGTGAACTAAACTTTAATTGTATTTTAGTGGGGAAATAGTATGTTTGCCGACAATATTATCGAATTGGAATTATCAAATACTGGTGAGGTTATTGTATCTGGAGTTAAGGAAATGTCAATGTTGCCATATTATCCCAT
>CAYZQX010000502.1:0-2622 GCA_964480615.1 uncultured Chitinophagales bacterium
TTAGGAGCGAGGAGTATAGCGTAGAGCCCGGGCCTGTAAGGCATCGCCCAAAATTTCAAAATTTCTAGTAATAGCGCATGCCCTATTTTATGACATAGTTAAATGAAAAAATCTGGAAGAATTAGCTAGGGGTCTTTTGTTGGTCTTTGGTGGTGGTGTTATTAACCATTCAACAATAAAAAAAAAGCCTGCTCTTGGAAGAACAGGCTTTTTGTGTTTAACAATTGTGTAGATAAAATTACAATGCTCTTAAATCTGCATTTACCTTAATTTCAATATTATTGCTGATATTATCTTTCACTAATGCAGGAATCACAATATTGTGATCAGAACATAATACATTAAAATTACAAGTTGTGTTGAGTGATCCATCTGCTTTTACAGTGATTACTGCGCTAGCCTTCATAGGTTTAGCTACGCCATGTATAGTAAGGTCGCCCGCTACTGTACACTTATAGGTGCCAGGAGTAGAAAAATTTACTTGCGATGGATCTACGATACTTCCTTTGAATGAAGCTTTTGGAAATTTAGTGGATTCCATGTAGTTTTCATTGAAGTGTTCTTGCATTAAGGCTTTTTCAAACTGGAAAGCCTGAACTAGCGCCATAAATTCAACTTTAGAACTAGCAGGATCAATCACACAGGCAGCTTGAGCATTCGTGGCTTCGATCTTCTCCATACTTGAGTCAGAATGGAAAGAAATCTTACCAGTTTTAGTTCCAAACTTAGATTGTGCCATTGCAACTTGCGAAAACGCGAGAATTACAAGAGCCAAAAACATTTTTTTCATACGATTCAAATTTATTTATATATTAACTTATTTTTCACCATTTTATTTTGCAATCACACAGCGTTGCAAGACTACATCCATCAGGGAACCAGCACATTTACCTTTAATACGAATCTCCTGTCCTTCCTTTACTTGGGTCGCAAAATCAGCACTCTTGTCCATCATTTCACACCTTACGGTGCTCATCGCATCCGCCTGTCCTAAGACAATGGTATTAGCTTCGGCAGTTTTTTCTATTTTAGCTACTGTACCTGTTACCTCTAAGGTTTTTTCTAGGTATTTGGTATTGGCCTCGGTTTCATTCGCCTCGTAATCAGCAAGCAACTGGGTAGCAGTGATGGTAACATCCGCCTTGGATTTGCTCAAATCCTCGTGTGGCTTATTATACATTCTATATCCTATGCCAGCTCCTGTGAGGCCTAATAACAATACGATCAATAAGATTCTTTTCATCAGTTTTGGTTTAATTTGTTTGATTAATTATTTGGCGCACCTTCATTTATCCATATCTCGATTGTCTGTACCAGACAGTCGGCAAGTTTAGACGCATTTAATGGCATATCCACTGAATTGCCATCCTGCTTTATGCTAGAAAGCAATTTTGAATTATCAACGAATATTTTCACCTTGTCATACCCATCTAAATCAATGTCACCTTGCAATACCACTGCATTATGACAAGATTTACAATTATTATCTAATATCGGTTTTACGTCAGCAGAATAACTTACACCTTCCTCAATACAATTAGAACTCGATGCTGGATACAAATCCACCTCATTGTCATAATAACAACCACTGGCAATTGTGATGCCTAACAGTATCACCCCTAATATTTTTCCTTTCATACGACTGAATGCTTATTTAAAATTTTAACAATATTTTGCGTCAAAGATAACGAAAAAATATTCCTGCAACTAACCCAATATTCAATTATTCGTGCTAGGACATCCTGATATTATTAACGCAAAATTTCCTAAAATTTTGTTGAGCGGGTACAATTGATAACTTAACAAAACGTATAAATAATCTAAAAATTGTCTTTGGATAAAACCCACTTGTAAAAATTATTGCTCCTATCGAAAAGTCAATCAATGTCGAAGAAATAGGATTGTTATTACAAAGCTGATTTTTTATGGCGATGCTTACCCTTTGGTTAAGCTCAGGGACAGGCCCAGGTTGCCTGAGAATTTTTTATTTTTTATCGGCTAGAATAAGAACCTGTACTATCGCTTATTAAGGATTTAGGATTTACGATAGGCTAACGCGATTTACGAATACCGATTTAGGATTTACGATCCTGAATATTATTGAAGTTAATAGTTAATGTCTAGTGTCCAGATTCTGCTGTCCAGTATCTATTAGCCAGTGTTATAAAATGATACCATTAAAAAAATAATTCTTATTTAGAATTATTCTAAATAAAATATTACCTTTGCACCATCAAAAATCCAGTTCTTATGGAATTATCAAAATTTTGGCGAATTTCTTTACTATTTAATTGCTTTTTCTTCGCCTTTTCTATATTCTTTTGCTTGCCTTCACAAGCACAAACACCTGCTATAACAAATGACTCGCTCGATCGCACCCACACTAGTTTCCTCCCTGAAATCACTGTGGTAGGCGAAAAAAGCCGCAGCGACATACAGCAGTTGCCCGAAATAGTGGGTACCACGATTTATGCTGGCAAGAAAAATGCATTAATCGTATTGGACAATGTTCAAGGGAACTTAATGAACAATACCATGCGCCAAGTAATTGCTAAAGTACCTGGAATCCATATATGGGAAAGTGATGGCAGTGGCATACAAATAGGCATTGCAGCAAGAGGA
>CAYZQX010000503.1:0-2599 GCA_964480615.1 uncultured Chitinophagales bacterium
GACAGTCATATACTGGACCTACTGGTGTACCTACACAAACACAGTTTGAATTTACCATGTCATCACTAGTGTTATTATTGTCATCATCACATAAATCGCCTATGTTAGCATTTAATGCGGGACAGTCTAACTCTATAACCTGATCTAGTTGTATAATCTGGTATCCTGGTACAGCTAATTCAGCACATACAGCACCTGAATTGATGGCTGCTAAAGCCTGCTCTCCTGATGTAACGCCTAAAGCTAGTAATTCAGCTAAAGTACCTTGGAATGATAATGCATGTACATTATAAGTCCCCGCAGGTAATACCATATTAGAAACTAACTGTGCATTAGCAAAGTTGACACTGCCATCTAATGTAGCCCCTACTACATCAAAAGTAGTAGCATTTCCAGGTATATCGGTGGTGATGACAAACACATAAACAAATTCAGCATCAGTCTGTTGACCCACTACTGTAGGTGCAGCCACTGTGCCTCCAAAAGCCACAGTAGTCTGAGCAGGAGGTGTTATTGTTCCTATCTCAGCTAGACATACCGTAGGACATGCTGGGCAGTTTTCACCACCACAGTCTATTCCGGTTTCATCGCCATTCATAATCCCATCATTACAACTAACCAGTACGGCATCAGTATAGAAATACACATTGTCAATATAAATCGTAGTAGCGCCAGTGGGCTGTCCTACTAAAATGAGTTGAGCTATATTTTCTAGCCCTGTAAGACCAGTAAAGCTGCTTAGGGGAATATCTAGACTCACCCATTCTCCCTGAGCGAGGCCATTAAAGTTCACCTGATGCTCGGTATCATCACCACCACCAAACGCACCATCCGGCCCAAAATCTACCAGCTTCACTCCAAAAAAACTGAAGTCCGCCGACCATACATCAAGATGAAAATAGGTCATACCTGTGATATCCAGTTGATTGGCTACTGTTTCTATCCCTACAAAGTCTAGTGCATTATATTTCTTAGTGGGATTGCCTTCGATAGTGATATCTTCTAGTACAGCTGCTGACCAAGGAGTTTGCCAAGTATCTACAGACACATTGGTATAGGCATCGCTAAAGAGTGAAATCACATTGGCAGGATCTTCCGTAGGGGTAGGAGCTGCTACCATTGGTTCTGTAGAGGCTGCAGTATAGAAATACACATTGTCTATATAAATCGTAGTAGCGCCAGTGGGCTGTCCTACTAAAATGAGTTGAGCTATATTTTCTAGCCCTGTAAGACCAGTAAAGCTGCTTAGGGGAATATCTAGACTCACCCATTCTCCCTGAGCGAGGCCATTAAAGTTCACCTGATGCTCGGTATCATCACCACCACCAAACGCACCATCCGGCCCAAAATCTACCAGCTTCACTCCAAAAAAACTGAAGTCCGCCGACCATACATCAAGATGAAAATAGGTCATACCTGTGATATCCAGTTGATTGGCTACTGTTTCTATCCCTACAAAGTCTAGTGCATTATATTTCTTAGTGGGATTGCTTTCGATGAATAGATCTTCTAGTACAGCGGCTGACCAAGGAGTTTGCCATGTATCTACCGGCACATTGGTATAGGCATCGCTAAAGAGTGAAATCACATTGGCAGGATCCTCAGTAGGGGTAGGAGCGGCTACCATAGGTGCAGTAGGACCGACAGTGGAGGCTGAGAAACTAATATTGTCAAAATATACAATATTGTCCTGGGCTCTACCGGCCAAATTAAAATCAGGGAATACTACTATCTGATCATAAGCTCCTTCGGCAGATGGTGGATTCATATAGGAAGAAAAGTCAAAGCTCAATTCTTCCCATTGATTGATCAGGGTATTGGCTACTTTAATTTCTGCCTGCGCCCATCCAGAATTGGCGACTAACTTGATACCTACATCGCTGATGATGGGCTTCCAAACCATAATCTTGATGGTAGAATTAGTAGGGTCCAGCACAAAAGGTCCCAGATTAGTGGCTCCGTGCAAGGATTCGCAACCCGCCCAGGGCTGTCCAGTTTGGAGGGCGGTAAATTTGGCCACAGTAGCTGAGGTGTTTAGGCCAGTGGGGTCTGGATTTGCGATGATCTCCAGAGGTGGATTCGTGCTGTTTTCAAAAACGGTCCAGGCCCAGGAAGAACCATACTCTCCTGTTTCAAAAGTTACAGGGGCATTTTGGCTGAAACCCATCCAAGTCGAAAATAACATTAGATAAATCCAATTCAATTTTTTCATTTTGAATATTATTTGGTTAAAAAAAAATTATTTGGGTGAAAGATTTGTCGAGACTTATTCAGTCTATGCGTACTAATAGATCAACATAATGAAATTAATCACTTTAATCCATTTTTTTAACATTTTGCAAATCTATCAATTTTTTTTTGTACTACAATCCTTTTGATAAATGAAATGCTGAGTCCCCAAAAAAATGCTGTTGAATAGCTGATGATATCCTAAATATTTGCACCCATATTTGACTTATCCACATTTATTGATAATTTTATTAACAATGTTTGCAAAATAATTGAATAATAATATCTTGTTTTGCATTGATTTTATGGATCATCAAGGGAAAATTAGAAGATTACCTAGCGACGCAGAAATCAAGCGATAGTGAAGATT
>CAYZQX010000504.1:0-2587 GCA_964480615.1 uncultured Chitinophagales bacterium
GGAACTTCGATCCAATGGGTATCGGGATCGTATTCATTGCCAGTAATAGGTATAGTATCGAGCCTATCTCTTCGATAAAGTTTATTGCCTTTGAGCAAGTACATTCGCGTAGGATCATTGGGGTCTAAGATAAATGGATTAATAAAATTATAAGCTGTATTACTTCCACCTGGATCAATCCTTTCCATACCCAAGAATTCTCCATCATCACTTACTGAGCATTTAAAAGTTTTCCCTGTTTGCCAACTCAAATAATAATGAGCACGACCTGGCTCTATAGCCGCATAAGCACCATCACCATACATGATTTTGGACCAGTTGGAATTTGAATTACCTTCTTGCGTAAATAGGGTTCCATTATCCTGAAGACCCCCTATAATAATATCGTTCTCCACTTCACCCTGTTCAATGGATACCGTGTAAAACTGTGTGGTAAAATAGCCATTATTCATACTTGTCCATTCTACTTCATTAGCTAAGACATCATCGGTATAATGGATTCCTCCGTCGCTGCCAGTATAAATCCTATTTGGGTTGTTAGGTGATCTCAATAGGAGATGAATATCGGGATGGTGATTAGGGTACACATAATTAGATGGTGTTTCATTGTCACAATAATAGCCTCCTATCCATGACCAATCGGGTGTAGCAAGTGCATCAGGCGCACGATAAATATTAGTGCCACCTATTAGTATTCCTTCGCAATCAGGCATTACGGTAAGTGCCATATTGTAATCGCCTTGTGTATTTATACTACAAAATTCAAAGGTATAAAATCCTGTACAGCTACAAGATGGCAAATTTTCAGATCGATCAGTCCACAAGCTACCTGTACCAGCTCCGGTTCCACTTAGATATTCATACTTAAAAAACTTATGTTCATCGGAGGATGAGTTTGATACATTAGCAAAAAAGTAAACTTCATTTTCATTGCAAGGGTTAATGGCCATAACGGTTCTAAAGAAAGCCGATGGCCAGTTAGCTGGTGTGATTTCAACCCAATTGATTCCATTCTCACTTCTGAATAATCCGCGATTAGGAGCAGGTGAACTTACAGTCGCATACATAACACCATTATTGCCTACTACGATATCGGTATATACCTGACTACTTGGGTTAGAACCAGTATCTAAGGTGTTCTCCCATAACTCTCCAAAGTTGTCGCTGTAAAAAATTCCACCATTGGTGGCTGCTAAAACGACAACACTGTTTATAGGGTCTGTGACGATTCTATTCACAATATCGAAATCACCATCTTGATAATTATTCGGTGTATTCGTAGCAGTAGCTTCTATGAGTGACCAACTTTCTCCGCTATCTAAAGACCTATATATACCATTGCCAGCAGTTAGGTTTGAAAATGAGGCAGCGCTAACCACTCCATAGGATTCACCTGTACCATAATACCATATATTTTCAAATCCAGGGTTGCGAACTTGCGCTATACAGGTAACGCCTACCATTTGATCTGGAGTACTTTTTTTTGCAAAGCTCATACCTCCGTCAATGCTTTTGTAGATTCCACCCGTAACACCACCTGCAAAAATAATCTGCTCATTCAAATGATCAATTGCCAATGCTCTAGTGCGTCCACCTACATTATATGGACCTGCTGAACGCCATACATCATTGACTTTATTACTAGCCCTTATCGGCAATTGTTTTGCATATTGTAGTTCTTTTTTTCTTATCCCATCCGGAATATGACCTGTGGAAGGATCTGCAAATCGAGCCATCTCGTAGCCTATACGACCTTTGGCATTTTCTGGGGATTTCTGAATCGACTCATCAATGGAATCTTTATGATTAGCAACACTGAAAGGTATGTCCTTAAAGCCGATTAAATTCCTTAATGGGGAACAAAAACAAACTGCAAGCGCAGTCAGAAAAAATGCAATTGAAAAAATGAATAGATTTCTCATAGCCGATTGAGGCTACAAGATAGTAATAATAGTTTAAAAGTTTTGAATCTAAGTACAATACTTAAGTGGTCATATTCTATACATCTGTATAAGTTGCAGATATTGATACCTATAAGGTCCGGGCTTTGCTGGCAAATAATCGACTTTCCTAAGCTAGAATCTTCTTGATTTCATAAAGTATTTCCACTTTGCTCCAATCATTTTATTGGTAACAAGATTGCTTCCAAATTTAATATTTTACCTAATTACCAAAAGAACCTGAGCATACGCTTGAATTGCAGCGATCACACTGGGAATTATCAATTATTGAACTAAGGGTTTCCATTTGTGAATTTGTAGTTGGTTTTAGAAATGGGTTATACATGTATTAGGAGTCTAGTGTCTAGAAACAATTATTGCAGATATGTGATAATATTTTTTTTATATTCATAATTTGGGCTTGCTCAATAACTGCAAAATCTTTTATACTAAGCGATTATAGAATATGCAAGTGCAAAGGAAATGCGTAATAATTTCTGCTTTTAAGCAATAAGGCTTGCATCCTAAATTATAAAATCTCGTCTCTTAGATATTTTCCTTCAAGTTGTATTCGCGATAGGGATAGACGCGAAAAGCCCACAGCGAGGTACGAGCGAGGACTTGTAGCAGATAGGTACTATCAAGAA
>CAYZQX010000505.1:0-2586 GCA_964480615.1 uncultured Chitinophagales bacterium
TAGGAGTCAGTGAATAAGACTAAACCATTCCGCATCCCTATCGCGAATACAACTTTAAAGCGCACTGTGTAAGAGAAGACATTTCATATTTATGATGCAAGCTGTTTTACTAAAAAGTAGAAACTATTGTACATTTACATTGCACTTGCATATTGCATTATCTTTAGTTTAAAAGATATTGCAGTTATTGAGCTTGCCCTATCTATGCTTATGATACATACACTAGCATAATAATCCATATCAACATAGTATCAATATAGTATCAACATCAGCCCTAGCATAAGCCTCGAAGGAGTGATTACTGTTTAAGATATTCAGCAACTCAATAGGTAATTCCAATTAATCGTGTAGCAAACTATCAGACCAGCGGAAAAAAGGTTCTTAAAAGTCAAGCTATATATAAGCATCAATTATCGAACAATAAAATTAATACTAGTAATCAGTTTTTATGTTTTTGTCAAAGGGGACTTTAAGCTGATACATGGCGTCTTGTGCATGCTTATCCTCGAGTACATCAACACCATAATGAACTTTTTTAGGATCATCAATCACCAATGTGCCGAAGATGCGATCCCAAATTGAAAAAATATTACCGAAGTTAGAATCCGTCCATGGTCTTTCAAAATGGTGATGAAATTTATGCATATAAGGCGTAATAAAAACCAGCCCCAAAATTTTCTCCAGCCAGCTTGGCATAGTGATATTGGCGTGGCTTAGGTATGTAAAAAAGACAGTGGCAATGCGATAGAATAAATAAAAGGCAAGTGGAATGCCAAATATCAATATTGTGGCTAAGGAAAATATTTCACGTATTAGATAATCGCCAGGATGGTGTCTTGTACCTGTAGTAGCATCCACATATATATCGCTGTGATGTACCAGATGAAACTTCCACATCCATTTTACCTTGTGAAGCATGTAATGAGCAACCCACTGAGCTATAAAATCTAGGAGCATTACACTGAGTAGAAAATTCAACCATAGAGGAAGGGAGATCATATAAAACAACCCGATCCCTTGCTCTTTAGTATATAATATGATGCCAGCAGTTGCAAGGCCAAAAAGTAAATTAATAGCAATAGAGGTGACTAAGAAAAAGATATTGACTCCTGCGTGTCGCCATTTATGGTAATTGAATTTTATTAATGGAAATGCGAACTCTGCAAGCCAGCTGATACTCAGGCAAATAAAAATCCAAACCAGTTTTTGGTAACTTGGCATTGTCTCAAAAAAATTGATAAAGGATTCCATAGATTTTTATATTGATTCGATGGCCAAGTTATAAAAATTAATTCATTCGCTCTCTCTTACGCAGATAGGCTAAAAATATTTGGGCAAAATCTTTATTGACATCAGTCTCTACAAAATCAATTCTGTACTGGGCACATTTAAGGGCTAGCTCTTTTTTATAGGCCTCCATCTTTTGTACATACAGTGCCTTTACTTGATTAGGCTGGAGTTTCACTTCTTCCTTGGTCTCCATATCTATAAATAAATAAGGGCGATTCTCAAACTCAAAATCTAATTCCTTCGCTTTATCAGTAACATGGAATAAGATGACCTCATGCTTGTTATACCTCAAGTGTTGCAAGGCCGAAAATATTTCTTCGCTCTCCTGTACATTTTCCAGCATATCGCTAAATATCATAACAAGGGATCGCTTGTGTATATTATCTGCTATCTCATGTAAACACTTAGCTGTGGCAGTGCGTTTATCTCGCTTGTAATTACTGAGTTTGTTTTCTAATGAGTTAATGAGCAAGTTATGGTGAATCGTAGTGGATTTAGCACCTGTATGTAATTCAACATGATCATTGAATATGGATAAGCCTACGGCATCCCGCTGCTTCTTCAATAAATGAATTAACCCCGCTGCGGCGACAATACTATAACGCAGTTTATTAACAGGCCAGCCACGCTCGTCTTTGATCTCCTCAGGAAAGTACATGGATGAGGAATCATCAATCACAATTTGGCATCTCAAGTTCGTTTCCTCCTCGTACTTCTTAGTGTATATACGCTCAGTACGGCCATATACTTTCCAGTCTATATTGCGAAGGGAGTCGCCTGGATTATACAGGCGATGCTCAGAAAACTCAACTGAAAATCCGTGAAATGGACTTTTATGCAGTCCTATAATGAAGCCCTCTACTACCTGACGAGCGAGCAAGTCTAAACTATTGAACTGATGTATTTCTTGTATTGATACTAATTTGCTTTGCAAAACCTAATGATATTGAATGAAAAAATATTTATTTGGCTGGATCTAACCACTTTAATTCAGCCTTAGAAGTTACAAAAATAAGCTAAAACCATTAACGTGTGCAATTAGCCCACTATTTTCGCTTACAAAGAAAAAGAATCTGTGTATTATTATATAGCTTGCTGAATAATCAGGAATTTTTTGAGGCAATGTGTTTGCGTTACAATGATCATTTCCTAATGTCAGGAAATTTCAGCTTTTTCACCTAAATCTTTGTGTCAAAACTCAAAGACAGGTGATCTAGGTTAGGATTGGATAGTTGTATCTGGTATTCGCGATAGGGATGCGGAATGGTTTAGTCTTATTCACTAACTCCATTCACT
>CAYZQX010000506.1:0-2581 GCA_964480615.1 uncultured Chitinophagales bacterium
ACCTCATTCCGGGCTTACTTGCGAACTTACTATTTTATTATTGGCAACAAGAACCGGAGCTATCGCTTGGTTGCTCGTTGCTATCCTTAAGCTATTAAATTCTGTTTCGAGTTTAAATTGCTTCAAATTACAGAATCCCCTATTAAAAAAATATAAGCTACATATCAATGCGCAACCACTATCTTATGTACAACTTCACTACTCGACATCTTACAAAAATAAATGCCATCAGCTAATTCGCCTACAGGAATGGCGACCTCCGCTTCTCTTTCAATCTCCTTGGTTATGAGTACTTGTCCTAGTAGGTTATAAAGCACAAATACGGCATCTATAGCATTATCATTGCTCGAAACATATAAATACTGGTCAGCAGGATTCGGATGGAGTGCGAGGCTGTTTGAGGGTAATTCATTAAATCCAGTTGACCAGTCCACCACTGTGACTGAGTACTCCAGTTGAAAAAAGCAATCTTTGGCGATATCGGTATTATAAACATTCACCTCTAACTCATATACACCTGGTTCCGTATAAGTATGTGTTGGCGTTTGTACTTCTGCTATACCACCATCACCAAACTCCCATACCCAGTAGCTGATGTTATTGGATACATTTGTAAATGTATAAGGCACATTGGTATGCAATAAAGGAATTGTATCTAAGTCAAATTGCAACACATCAATTTGTTTTGTTGTGGTATCACAAGAAGCGGAAGTACAGGAAATAAGTGTAAGATCATGTGTTCCAGCTGGGAAATAATAATTTTCTAGATCTTTGGTTATTGCAATTAATTCATTATTAAATATCCATTGAAAGCTAGTAGTTACAATATCAATAAAATTAGATTGGTTTACAATGCTAAAGTACAAACCTTTAAATATACATTTATCAAGCGTAAAATTGGAATCAGCCCATTGCATATTATCATGCCAAGCGATTTTATTATCAAATAATGATGCAGAAAGCACATCTTGATCCCCATCTCCATCGAGGTCGGTGGCATAGACTAACTGGGCACCATCAGCTTGAGTACTGATGACATTCTGCCCACCAAAATTTCCAATTCCATCATTTTCATACCAAGCGATTTTGTCATCATCCCTTGATGCAGAAAGCACATCTTGATCGCCATCTCCATCAAGGTCGCTGGTATAGACTGAACGAGCACCATAAGCTTGGGTAGTGATGATTTTTTGCTCTCCAAAATTTCCATTTCCATCATTTTCATACCAAGTGATTTTATCATCATTGTATGATGCAGAAAGCACATCTTGATCACCATCTCCATCGAGGTCGGTGGCATAGACAGAATAAGCCCCATCAGCTTGAGTACTGATGATATTTTGCCCACCAAAATTTCCATTCCCATCATTTTCATACCAAGCGATTTTATCATCAAAGTATGATGCAGAAAGCACATCTTCATCCCCATCCCCATCGAGATCGCTTGCATCAATCGAACTTGCGCCGTCTGCTTCTGAACTGATACTATTTTGCCCACTAAAATTTCCACTCCCATCATTTTCATACCAAACGATTTTATCATCATATCTTGATGCAGAAATCACATCTTGATCCCCATCTCCATCGAGGTCAGTGGCAAATACTGAACTAGCACTATAAGCTTGGGTACTGATGATATTTTGTCCTCCAAAATTTCCATCCCCATCATTTTCATACCAAGCAATTTTGTAATCATCTGCTGATGCAGAAATCACATCTTGATCTCCATCTCCTTCGAGGTCAGCGGCATAGACCGATCTTGCCCCACCAGCTTGGATACTAATGACTTGTTGCACACCGAAATTTCCATCACCTTCATTTTCATACCAAGCGATTTTATCATCATCTCGTGACACAGAAAGCACATCTTGATCTCCATCTTCGTCTAGGTCAATGGCTAATAATGATTGAGGATTATCAGCTTCTATACTAATAATAATTTGTTCTCCAAAATTTCCATTTCCCAGATTTTCGTACCAAGCGATTTTATCATCATACTCTGATGCAGAAATCACATCTTGATCCCCATCTCCATCGAGGTCGGTAGCATAGACTGAATTAGCACCTGTAGTTGATTGGGTGATTTCAATTTGGGGGCCGAAGAGATTAGGCTGAGCTGATAAAGTTAATTGTAGGGATAATAAAAATACTAGTAAAATTTGTTTCATAATATTAGGTTTAGAGCTTGATAAGTGCAATAATTTTTTCACATCTAAAACAATTGATAGAGTAAATTTAGTTCTTTTATTCCAAACAGAATAAAAAATCCTTCTTCTCCTAAATTATTTCTTTCAGGGGCTTACCCGAGCCAGAATCTGCACAGCATCTTTTTATCGTTCCGCTTTGCTTCACTATATTATAATGGCAGTTTGATTGCTTGCTATTATTTGATTTTTAAAGGTAGCAAGAACCTTCTCCTTCGCTTGGTTTCATCACCAAGTCCTCATTTCGGTAGTTGGCTGATTTCATCAATGACCCACCTCATTCCGGGCTTACTTGCGAACTTACTATTTTATTATTGGCAATAAGAACCTGCGCTACCGCTTGGTTGCTCATTGCTATCCTTAAGCCATTAAATTCT
>CAYZQX010000507.1:0-2578 GCA_964480615.1 uncultured Chitinophagales bacterium
AGCACTGTGCAAGAGAAGACATTTCATATTTATGATGCAAACTTTTTTGCTAAAAGGCAGAAATTATTGTGCATTTCCTTTGCACTTGCATATTCCATAATCGTTTAGTATAAATGATTTCGGAGTTATTTAGCAAGCCCTAGTTAAGGGAGGCAGCGGATAAGACTAAGCCATTCTGTATCCTAAGGACGGAGCCCAAAAAACAACCAATTACTGTCCCACACGGTGGAGAAAAACTGAATAGGTTTTGGGGGGACTTCCCTATCGCAAAAACTGTACACTGAATAATAGATGCTAGACTTAGCACAAGTTGTTGCTAATGTCTATAATATCATATTATTTTGCTTTTTTTAGATGAATTTTGATGTTTTAGGAATGCACAATAACTATAACCCCTATCCAAATAAGGCTTTATTAATAATTGCTATATAATGAGTCTATTATAATTTTTATATTTTTGAATTTTCAATTTCCAAGATATAATTTACAATGAGTATATCCTATTCACATTTTGAAGAATCATTATCAGAAGTATCTTTAAAACATGGGTTAAAACTATGCTTAAAAGGTGCCGTAATATCCATAGAGTCTAGCAATGATAATCGTTATCAGGCAATAGTAATTGACAATGGTGAAAACAAGATCAGGTATAAAGTCGAAAATGACCAAGTTTTAGACGCTGTGTGTAGTGAGTGTATCAGTAATAGTGGTTGCAAACATCTAGCCGCTGTACTATTTTACATCCATCGAGCTACCTTCGGCTTAGAAATCAAGGAACCTAAATCCGCTCATAAAACAATAAAATCAACGACATCTGTTGATCATTCATCAAACGCCAAAAAGAAATCAACTACTAAAGCTAGTAAGGGAAAATTGTCTAAGCACGAAATGATTATCAATCAAACAGATCCATTATTGCTCCGAAAATTTTTAATAGACCTATGCAATACGAATCCTATCGTACAAGCCACGCTCATCAGTTTACTTTCGGATGAAAATAGCATTACTGGATTCAAGGAATACAAAGCTCAAATTAAGGCAATATTAGCAAGTTTTGGACGAGCTACTAAATCGCTGTTTACAATATCTTCTCTTAATTCAATATACAAGGGTCTAGCGCCATTAGATAATGCATTGAAGCTCAGTTTCAAGGAGGGTCAGATCGAAAGTTTCTGTAATTTAGCCTTGGCCTTTGTGGATGAATTACACGGATTTCTCAATAAAGGAGAAGATAAAAATAATATAATAGAAAAAATTAGGACGGATGCTATTGCTGGACTACAAAAAGTTGTGATCAATAATCAGCTATCAGAGCAAAATAATGCATTGATGTTCTCTGTTATAATTTCCTTAATTAAAACTGGAAATTATACGAATCACCCATATTTGAAAAACTTCTTATCAATTTGCTTTCACACTGCCACTACTGAAAAAGATTTAAGTGAATATAGAAACTTATTAATTGGGGAAATTGGCAAAAAGAATTATTATGGCAATCACGATATGTTGATCCGTGTGATGTCCTTAAAAACTTCTAAAATTGAAGCTGAAAACTGCTACACAGCTAATTTGAGTCGAATTGAAGTTCGTCGAAATTATTTTGAATATTTGTTGAATCTAAAAGAATTTGAAAAAGCCGAAAAATTGTGTGTTGAGCCACCTCCAATAAATCCTACTTACAATTTCAGAGAAGTGTTAGACGACTGGTATTTTGATTTAGCAATGGCCAAAGGGGATAAGAAAAATGTGTACAAATATGCGCCTATTGCGATCACTGGTTACAATAGGATTAGTAAGGAAAGACTCCGAATGGTCAAGGATGCCCTCAATCCGAATGAATATGCCAACTTACTCAGGGATCTTTTTTTAAATAATGTAATGGAAAACAATTTTAAAATACAGCTTGGAATTGAGATATTTAATGAGGAAGGTATGATTTCTGAATTGAAAAAAGCCCTTAAAATATGCGCTGATTTTATGACAATAGACAGGTATGCTGAGCGATTTAAAAATGAAAATTATTCTGACTTAATGGATCTTTATGAAAGTGCGGTTATGAGCTATGCTGAATACGCGCATAGTAGTGATAATTATCGGTATATGGCATCATATATTCAAAAAATATTTGACTATGGTTATCAATCAAAAGCTAAACAACTTGTAATGACATTGAGAAACAAATATAAAACTAAAACATTGATGCTTTCAATTTTGCCAAAATATTTTTAACTTATTTGTCTAATGTATTTCGCATAGCAAAATAGACTAAAGAACTATGAATTTTTGTTTTGATACATGTATGATTGAACCATAACTAATAAAGTTTTCCTTATGGAAGATTTACACAATGAGCCTAATAAAGAATCAGGGTAAAATTGAATGAATGGTAGGAAATTGTTTTATCATTTTATACAAATAAAAAATAGATTTAGAGTAGATAGTTTGCAGGTTGTATGCTCATATTTCTGATTGGTAATAATTCTATTGTTAGGGTATTAATTTTTGATAGAATATAATTTTGTATTCGCGATAGGGATGCGGAATGGTTTAGTCTTATTCACTGACGCTCAACACTGAT
>CAYZQX010000508.1:0-2574 GCA_964480615.1 uncultured Chitinophagales bacterium
CTATGCTCAGGTAAAGGCCCGTGTTGCTTGCATATTTTTTTATCGGCAGCAAGAACCTGCGCTTGCACTCCAGTATTGCGCTGGATGACTGACGGCATCCTAATCCATGCCCACCAACCCAATAAAGGATGCCAGCCAACCAGCCTAATGCAATCCCTATCGTAAAAACTGCCAATTAGAAATAACTGAATAAGTTGCCATACCATGGCATTAATCAAATCCTAATAATCATAGTCGAATTGCTATGAATGAAGCCATGTTTTTATGCCACAAGTAAAACCTATCATTGTAAAAATTAGTTTTTGGTATGTTTATGTAACATAATAAATAGAAACTAGGAACCAGTGAAATGAATGTTATCAGTTATCATCATTGTAGTAAAATAAAAATGCCGTAATAATCCTATACACCATAACAGCGCTACAACCTCTCACAAACAGATATTGGTAGGAAGATAGCCCAATCCATTTTTTTATGTGCTATCAGTAGTGAAATAGGTCATTAAAAACAACAATCCATAAAAATAAATATTAGACTCAATAATAGATAAACACAGCAAGGGTAAAAAAATAGAATTACTCATGGAATATGGAAATTAGTTTACAATTTATAGAATTGGACAGGGACTGATTAGCCGCCTTAGGCCCAGCTCCTAATTGATAGCTACCCTAGATTTACCATTGTTGTTAGGCTTAAATATCCTTAATTTTAACAAAATGAAAGCGCTCATACAATCTTTAAAAACGAACATGCGTTATTAATGCCTATCTTTGAATCCTAAAAAAAAACAGGTGCTTCGCAGTAGATGAGATGAATTTATTAATCAATGGATAATAAGTTGTGTATTAATTTATAGTATAAAATGGAATTAATAATAACCTCCTCAAGTGGTCATAGATTCAGCTAAAAGTTTGCACCAATAGGTTAAGTTTTCAAGAATAAGCAATAAACAATCAATAATAATAGTATAAATATATGAGTAATGTTCGCATTCTATGGGCTGATGATGAGATAGAGATATTGCGTCCTCAGATTTTGTTTCTCGGGGCTAAAGGTTATGATGTAACCACAGTAACTAATGGTTATGATGCCATAGAAAAATGTCGTGAAATGAAGCCTGATATTGTATTCCTCGATGAGTCCATGCCAGGCATTACAGGTCTTGATACCCTATCGAGGATCAAGGAGATTAATAACAGTGTACCAGTGGTTATGATCACTAAAAATGAGGAAGAGAATATTATGGAATCCGCGATAGGTGCGCAGATTGCTGATTATTTAATAAAGCCAGTCAATCCCAATCAGATATTACTCACCTTAAAAAAAATTATTGACAATACTCGGCTTGTCAGCCAAGCAACAACATCGGCTTATCAACAGGAATTTTCGAAAATAATAGCTTCTATTCAGATGGGTCCTGACTTTAATGAGTGGAAAGAGATTTATAAAAAACTGATCTATTGGGAAATCGAATTAGATCAAACCAAGACTAGGGAAATGCAGGATGTGCTGAGCTATCAAAAAAATGAAGCCAATACAGAGTTTTTTAAATACCTCACTAAGAATTACCAGTCATGGATGAATGGCAGTAAGCAAGCGCCTTTGCTCTCTCAGAACTTGCTGAGAGAAAAAGTATTTAATCGGGTATCTGCTGCCAAACCTACTGTGTTTATTCTCATTGACAATTTGCGTTTTGATCAATATAGGGTAATACAGCCCATCTTATCGAGGCTCTATAAGAATACCGAAGAGGATATGTATTATTCCATCCTGCCCACCGCGACACAGTACTGTAGGAATGCGATATTCGCTGGACTCACACCGATGGATATAGCCGCTAAATATCCACAGTATTGGGTTCAAGATGCCGAAGAGGGAGGTAAGAATCTATACGAAGAGGAGCTGCTCAAAGAACAGCTAAAAAGGCTGGGGAAAAACTACAAAATGAGCTATCGCAAGGTCACCAATCTCACCAATGGAAAAGCCCTAGTGGATAATGCACACAATGTATATGATTTTGATCTGAATGTAGTGGTTTATAATTTTGTGGATATGCTTTCGCATGCAAGGACTGAAATGGAAGTGATCAAGGAGCTTGCTTCTGATGAACGGGCTTATAGGAGTATTACAGCATCTTGGTTTGAGCACAGTCCCTTGTGGCAGTTTATGCAAAAAATTGCTGAAAAGGATGTTCAGATCATCATATCCACCGATCACGGAACGGTAAGGGTTTCCAATCCGGTAAAAGTAGTAGGCGATAAAAACACCACTACCAATCTCCGCTATAAGTCCGGTCGTGCATTGAGTTATGATGCCAAGGACGTATATGAAATACGCAAACCAGAGGATGTGAAATTGCCGAAATCGAATATTAGTACCTCTTATATATTTGCTAAAAGCAATGACTTTTTTGCCTATCCCAATAACTATAATTATTATGCCAACTACTATAAAGATACTTTTCAGCATGGTGGAATATCACTAGAAGAAATACTTATACCTGTGGTGACTTATGAGAGTAAGTAGGAGCTTGTCCACAGCATTTATTTCCTTGGATTGTTTGTGAATTTTGTG
>CAYZQX010000509.1:0-2572 GCA_964480615.1 uncultured Chitinophagales bacterium
TAACTCAGACCAAAAAACATTTTTAGAAGCAAATTTTATATTGCAAAATGGAACAATCACGATCGGTGATTCAAGACCCTTTGATTTGTGAATCGTCAATAGTTTTACTGCGTTCATATTGCCAGTTCCAGGTACCAAAGTGATATGACCATCTGACTGCCACCATTCCATAAAATCAGTGAATTGGAGATTTAATTCCCCATTAGCCTTGATGAGCGTATGTAAGAAAAACTGTATTGAAGCACTACCGAATAATAAAGGCAAGTATTTTTCAATTAAGGATATGGTTATTTGATATATAGAGGAAGACTCGCGTACTAGTTTGTCCAGCTCCTTATGATCAATGAAAGTTTTATTGTGGTTGTCAAAAGTGAGCAGCTCTATAATTTTTTCAGTGTCTTGAGCTAATATAAGCTCTAGTTCTTTGGTGGTTACTGCATCCCTATGTCCCAATGCATATTTCATTAATGTTACCAATTGCATTACTTCGGGGATGTCTCCTAGCTTTTTATTGGATTCAGAATGATAGGGTATGCCTGCTTCAAGCAATGTATTGCCAATGGTAAGGAGTTCATTATTAGTAGCGGCAAGAATCAATAGGTCATTGTAATCATATCCCAATTCAATATTGTGTTTTATAGTTTCTATGGTACGTTGCAGGGCAATTTCATTAACTGTAATATCAGAGGCAATGTCATCACTAGTAATTTCTTGCTTTTCTAGTAAGTGTATGGATACCAATCCTTTATGATTATTGCTATATTGCTGTATGACTTCATTATATACCTCGTCTAGTATCGATGTGTTTATAAATTGGCTTTGATTTTTTAGAATTGAAATGAGGTATGGAAAAAATTGATTGTTGAATTCTATAATGCTCTTAGAACTTCGATAATTAGTTGAGAGTGATTGTTTGGTATTATGATCTACAAACATTTGTAATTCATCAAAAACTCTTTGTGTAATGATTGTAGGGTTAGCACCTCTCCATCTATAGATCGACTGTTTGGGGTCGCCTACGATAATGGTATGGTGGCCTTCACTAATACTGTTTTTAATAAGTGGTAATAAATTATTCCATTGGAATGATGATGTATCTTGAAATTCATCGAGCAAAAGATGTTCATACCTTGTGCCCAGTTTTTCAAACATAAAATTTACGTCTTGATCTTTTAGTGTTTCGGAAAAGAATGCGTTAATGTCGGATAATAGTAATATGTTTTCCTCATCTCGATATTTAATAAGCTGTTGATTGAGTATGGAGAGTAAACAAAATGTGGAAGCCCGCTCTAAAAATATTTCTATATTTTGTAGATAGTTTAGTTTTTCTACAATTCTAGAACCTATGGGTAATAGGATGGTATTTAATACTTTTTCAAATGACTCCAGTTCGCCTTTGCTTTTGCCTGTCTTGGTGTAAAAGTTGGCTTCACCGCTTAGAACTTTTATGGTTGTTGGATTCGGTATAATACCATCGCAAATGCTTTGAAGGCCTTTATTAAAATTTGCTGATAAAGCATAGACGACTCCTGCATCTTCCAATTGTTGAAGTAAGGAGTTTGCCAGTTCTTTTAAGATTTTTTTTGAGTTTTCTAATTCGGCATAATAGGATTGTACTAAGGACATTAACTTTTTATCATGTTCAAAGAGGTAGCGCTGGTGGATAAGCCATTTTTCTGAGAACAGGGCTTTAGCGAGTTGTGTTAGGTCATTTTTAGTATTGAATCCTTTTCCTAGGTTGAGGGAATTTTCATTGCTTTCTAGTATCCACTGTCGTGCATTGGGGTAGTCTTTCAATTGCGAGAAAAATTGGTCAATTGTTTCGTCTAATACCTTTGTACTGTTGAGTTCAATTCTGTATCCTTGGTGAATAGGCAGTTCTAGTTGTACTGATCGCAGCATAGCAGTGAATAAGCTATCAATGGTACTAATTTGAAACTTAGAATATTGATGAAGAATACTTCGGAGTGCATCACTTGCTCTTGATAAAATTTCCTTCTCACTGTAACCAAACACTTCAGTTAACAATTCTAATCGCTTTTTGTAATCACCTTCTTGTAAAGCTAACTCTGAAAGAAATAACAGTATCCTGTCTTTTATTTCTTGTGTGGCTTTTATTGTAAATGTAATTGCTAGGATATTTTTAAAACTTTGTGGTCTTGCAATGATGAGTTTAAGATATTCGATTGCGAGAGAATAAGTTTTTCCCGATCCTGCTGATGCTATAAATACTTTTAGTGGCATATAGTAAATCTAGATTAATTGTTAAAGGTACAAATTAGCCTTGAATTAGGCAGGCTTGTCAAGTGGATTAAATTTTGTTGAATAAAGATAATCTATTTTTTATCCTTCATCGAAAATCTTGAATTGGTAAGTTTTTTTACAGACTCTAGACACTGGAGAGCAGACCATGGACACTGGATAATGGACACTCGACTTTATGTAGGGCTTGCTAAATAACGCATTAGTATGCGATTTTGGCGATGCCTGCGGCCCGGGCTGCTCCAGGCTTCACTACGTTTCGGTCTTATTCACTGACTCCTTTATAATTTCTATATATAAATTACTGATT
>CAYZQX010000510.1:0-2571 GCA_964480615.1 uncultured Chitinophagales bacterium
AAATTCAGTAGCTTAAACTTGATACGCAATATGTACCATCTTAGGGGGATACAAAAAGCTTGCATCATAATAATATGTCTTCTCATATACATTGCTCCTTCAAGTTGTATTCGCGATAGGGATAGACGCGTAAAGCCCACAGCGAGGCACGAGCGAGGACTTGTAGCAAATAGCCCGGGCCGTAGGCATCGCCATAATCGCAAACTTAGGAGTTATTTGGAAAGTCTATTTATATCAATTCACATAATAGATTTATTTTCTATACGGCAATCTTCATCATTATTCAGTACTAGGAAAACTATGCCACTCGTGAAACAAACCATGTGGATCACGCACCTTGCGTATGGCTTGTAATTTTTTCATATTTTCTGCAGAAAGGAACTTAAAAGATCGCTTGTGCAAACCTTCATCAGCTAATTGAATACCTGTACTTAGATGTGCCATTTTCGACATTATATTTGGTGCCCAATTTTCGTATTTAGCAGTATCATTCGCATTCGCCCAGTTAGCATAAAGTGCAAGGTATATATTATCCTCATTAGAATAAGCCATATCAGCCTCAATACTACCCGGATGCCAATTGAGCCACAAGAAATGGGATGGTGCTGGAGGCATGGTAGCAGCGATCTCTTTTAGGAATGGCATAAGCTCGTGAATAGGTGCATGTGTCCACATATTATCCACACCCCAAAAATGATTCTCAGGATAATGACTCATTACCCCCTTATACAGTAGCTCAATGCCAGGATCAATAGCAGGTGTAGCAATGATTGCCTTGTGTTTTATAGGACTGTTTTTCATAAATGACATGGCCTCTTCATACTCCTCTTTGGTATCAGCGAATATGGGTGCCATAGCTTCAATACCAGGTCCTAGGATATTGAGTAATTTATTGCTCATGATCATCTGAAACTCCACTGCTTTTGGAATGGCTGGCCCTACTTCATAAGCCCAGTTATACACATCCTCTAAATGCTTGATGTAAAACTCATGTGCTATAAGCGCCCGATACTTAGGCAATGGAAAAAGTTTTAAGTGAAAATTGACTACCACACCAAAAAATCCACCACCCGATCCACGAGCCGCCCAAAACATATCGGCATTTTCAGTTTCGCTTGCATGTATGTAAGTTCCATCAGCGGTAACTATATCCATTCCTATTACACTCTGACAAGCGATACCTGTCTTGCGTCCGTTCCAGCCATATCCTCCTTGCAGTAGATAACCACCTATACACACTCCTTTGCAATGACCCGCAGGGAAAAATAAGTCGCGCTTATACAGTTCTTTCATCAGCAAGCTGCCACCCACCCCAGGCCCTGCTGTAGCAGTCATCGTATGTGCATCAATATGATAAGCATTAAAATGCTTCATCATAATAAGAATACTATCGGATCGCAAGTGATTCGCACTCCAACTATGACCGCCTGAACATACTGTAATTTTTTTGCCTATACGCTTGGCATACTTTATCGTTTCTATGATGTCTAATACGGTCTTGGCTTCTACTATTTTTAGCGGTCTTGCAGGTGGATTAATCTTATTGAACATAGAACCCATAATCACTGATTCAAATTCCGAATCTGTATTTTTTATTACGCTGCACTGTACATTGAGTCGATCACTAATTGTGGGGTTATTATCCGCATGGTATTGCTTATACAAGGACGGTAAAAATTTTGCTAGGTGGGTCATCTCCTCTGAACAGTGTCGCAATAAATCTTCTGCAAACTGACGCGGCAATGTTTTCATCTTGCGCAGAAAATTAGAAACTAAATCAGCAACTTTTCCTTCTTTACGCATTGAAATATACTGACCCCCAAGCCAAAAACGCGAACGCATTTCAGCACCATCAGCTGTTGCCCTCACTTGATGCACCAAGTAACCATAATCCAGCGGCAGGCTCGGATGTCCTATGCGAGCACATATATACACCGCTAGGTCAGCATCCGCTATATCGGCAACTTTAAATCCAAATTCCAAAGGTGACTTGAATTGAATAGCACCCGTAGTTAGTTCAGAACCGATCCACTCCTCGATTATTGAGCTGCGCCCTACATAGTACTCGTCTTGCAAGCCATCTTGCCACTGTGCGCTTATATGGGCCTTAGGATGCCAAATCTTATACCTATTGTCTGCACAGCCATGCCATCCGAACCACCAATCCCACATTTTAGGGCTTACACCAGGCATTTTAGTACATACTGCCACCCTAATAGAACCATCGGATTCTAAGGTATAACCATTCTCATAGGCGCTGTATCCGTTTTGCGCTAAAACATTGGCTTCTCCTATATCGGGCAGACATCCTGGTGTGAGTGGTGATACATAGAGCGCATTGCTTACCTCCTGTGGCAAGGCACCAATCACCTCATCGTAATACTTCGCGTATTCCGTATTGAAATCAGGCTCACTATACCCTACGGCTTTTTTGGACATATATCTTTCGAACAAAATTTAGGTTTATGATTTTTGAATATAACTTTTACAATTACAACTAGGATAATTTATGCTTGACTATTAATGCAAATATTATTCCACTATCTTGAACTAAAACAGTTTATTAATCAG
>CAYZQX010000511.1:0-2563 GCA_964480615.1 uncultured Chitinophagales bacterium
AAAATTCAGTAGCTTAAACTTGATACGCAATATGTACCATCTTAGGGGGATACGATTCATTTAGTATCAACTTAATTTTGTGGTGATGTGCAGGATCAACTATAGCTTTTACATCTCTATAATTGTCTTGATCCATTACAAACAAATGATCGAAATAATCACCATCCTGTGACTCTAATTGCCTTGCCCTCAATGTGCTAATATCTATATTATGATCTAATGCAATTTTTTGAGAGGATAGATGTGGAGGCTGACCTATATGATAAGCGCCAGTACCTGCTGAATCAATTTCCCAGTCCAGACCCAATTGTTCACATTTATAGTGCAATAGACCTTCAGCTAGCGGTGAACGGCAGATATTGCCTAAGCAGATCATAATAATTTTCATACGGCGAAATTATAAAAAAAAATGACAAGAACACTTCAATTGTACGGCATTAAAATAACATAGTATCTTGATTGCCTAAAGCGGATGCGATAGATTCTTGATGCCTTGCAAATAAAATTGATTTTAGCTTCTTAGAGGCCATTAGTGAGTATAACACCAAAAGAGTTTAGTTATATAATAATCTTTCGGCAGCGAGTCCAAATATATCTTAGATGAAGGGTTGTGGGTAACAGGATGATGTGCAATGGACTCTAGCATATAGAGGTAAGACATTCTACACTAAAGCTTGTACTTAGATTCCCTGTGGTAGCAAACTTCAATATTTTAAATCGCGAAAGGAATTAGAGCATCATAAATTGCTAATATGGAATCGTTCTAATAAATAATGTTATTTTAATATCATTTTCTAGCAGTTAGAATGAATCCCTAGTAACACTCTAATTACTATAATAATGGCTATCCATTCACACCAAATTGTGTATGCGTGATTTTTTAGTTGGAGTACATATAACAGTATATTGTATTTCCAAGTGACAAATATTTATTAACTTGTGAGCCAATATTTTTTATCCCTATGCAAGCACATATACGCAGTTATAAAAGAGAAAAGATTACGGATCATTATGATGTAATTATAATAGGATCAGGGCCTGCTGGCCTTACTGCTGCTGGTCTATTAGCGAAGGAAGGGAAAAAGGTACTTGTATTAGAACGCCATTATGCTGCTGGCGGATTTACCCACACGTTTAAACGAAAGGATTATGAATGGGATGTAGGTGTTCATTATTTAGGGGATCTACACCATCCTAATACGATGCCATCCAAGTTATTTAGATATCTGAGTGATAATAAGTTGAAATTTGCCGATATGGGTGCTGTATATGATGTTGCAGTTTTTGGTGATGAACAATATGAATTTCGAAAAGGCAGAGAAAATTTTATACAATATTTTGCTGCTCGATTTCCAGGTGAAGAAAATAAAATACGCAATTATATTGACCAAGTATTAGCAGTAAAAAAGAGTGGTCGCAGCTATTTTGCAGAGAAGGCATTGCCAAAACCATTGAGATGGTTATTGGGATCACTGATGCGGAAAAATTTATTGAATTATACACGTACGACTACAAAGCAAGTATTAGATGAGTTGGGCCTCAGTCCAAAACTGCAAGCGGTACTTACTTCGCAGTATGGCGATTATGGGTTATCAGCTTCTCAAAGTAGTTTTGCTATTCATGCCATGGTGGCAGGCCATTACCTTGAAGGTGGATATTTTCCTATAGGTGGCAGCGCTGCGATACTCGATAGCATAGCCCCAGTGATCATACAAGCAGGCGGCGCAATTTATACACTTGCAGAAGTAAGTAGTGTTAAAGAGGAGAATGGTGTGGCAAGAGGTGTTGTAATGTGTGATGGAGAATACATACAAGCTCCTATAATTATTAGCACTGTAGGGCTTGCCAATACATATAATAAATTGGTAAAAAATCATGCACTTTTACCTAATTCTTACAGGCAAGCCATCAGTAGTACAACGCCTTCCGCATCCCATTTATGCCTATATGTTGGCATAAAACAGAGCCCCTCTGAACTAAAATTGCCTAAGGCTAACTACTGGATATTTCCTAGTAATTATGACCACGATGCTAACCTGAAATCATATCTTGATAATCCTGACAATGAGTTTCCACTGGTATATATTTCATTTCCATCAGCTAAGGACCCGGAGTGGGAGATGCGTCATCCTAACCGATCGACCATTGATATTATAACATTAGCACCAAATCATTATTTTGATCAATGGTCTAATGAAAGTTGGAAAAAGAGAGGGGAGGAATATGAGTCTATAAAAGAAAAATTTGCGCAGCGATTATTGACCATACTTAATAATCAATTGCCACAGCTCAAGGGATTGATAGACCACTACGAGTTATCCACTCCACTTACTACAACACATTTTACCGCTTGGCAATCAGGAGAAATCTATGGCATCAACCACGATCCACAACGATTTGAGATGCGCGCTTTTGTGCCGCAATCACCTATAAAAAATTTATGGCTGAGCGGTCAGGACATAGTTTCTTGCGGCATCGCTGGTGCTATGGCTAGCGGCTTATTAACCGCATCTGCAATTGTGAAAAAAAATCTGATTTCAAAATTGTAATCGACACTAATCTG
>CAYZQX010000512.1:0-2557 GCA_964480615.1 uncultured Chitinophagales bacterium
GAATGGGAAACATTATTCTCCAATCCTAGTATTGATTATATTATAACTGGTGAAGGAGAAATTCCTTTTAGATCTTTTTTAGAACAATATCCTCAAGTAGCTGATATTGCTAATCTGCAAGTTAGAGATGCAATTGTACAACCAAAGCATTCTATTACAACTAATTTTGAATTGGTCAATTATGTCGGGTTAAATCCCTATCAGGATGATGATCTTCTTGAATTATACAATAAAGTTTTATACATAGAAACCTCAAGAGGATGTCCCTATAAATGTGAATTTTGTTTGGCCAGTCTCGATAATAAAGTGCGATACTTACCTATGGATCAGATAAAAGCAAACTTGCTTTTTTTGATGAATCATGGTAAAACGATAAAATTTCTCGATCGCACTTTTAATATGAAGAGAGATTTTACCATAGAGATTTTTCAATTCATATTAGATCACTACAAGGAAGGCAATATTTTTCAGTTTGAAATTACTGCTGATATCTTGCACCCTGATATTATTGAGTTTATTAATGCGAATGTTCCCAAGGGTTTATTTCGATTTGAGATAGGTGTACAATCGGTAAATCAAAAGGCAAATCTCGCTGTTAGCCGCAAACAAAATTTTGATAAAACCAAAGCGATAATTGCTGCTATAAGAGATAAAGTAGAGATTCATTTGGATTTGATTATTGGCTTGCCTTATGATTACTGGCAGGAGACTAAGGAGAGCTTTGAAGGTGTATTTGAACTATTTCCCCCAGAATTACAAATGGGCTTCTTGAAATTTTTAAAAGGCACAACAATGCGAGATAAGGAAGAGCATGGTTATGAGTTTCATCCATATCCGCCTTATCAATTGATTTCCAGTAAGTATTTGAATGAAAGGGAATTGTATGAGCTTGAACAAATAGAACAGGTGCTAGAGATCTATTGGAATAAGAAAAGGACAGTTCATACTTTGAAGTATATCACTAAAAGGATTAGTATTTTTGACTTTATGCATCGCCTTGGCTCAAGCTTTGAAACTAAGTCTAATTTTCATCGACACTCGCTCGATGAGGTCTATCAGATATTTAATCTACAACTCCTGAATGATTTTCCAAATGATGGTGTATCGCTTGAATTATTGGCTATCGATTATTTGCTCTATCATAAAATAAAGCCTAAGTCCATCTATCTTGAGGAGCTAACTGGCAAGCAAAAAACAGAAGTCTTGTTGAGCCTTAATCTGCACGAGTCAAAATACAGATATGCAGTACTTCCCATTAGTTTTGATTATCATAGCTGGGTAGCAAGCAATGAAATAGTGAATACACCTAATCACCTCATTATACAGTTTAATGGCAGGGAAAAAGCCGTTGTAATTAAGTCGGTAAGCATATCTCTGAATCTGCTCGTAGAATGACCTCTCACAGGGCTTAGTGCGCTTAGTATGAATAATAGAAATATTTTAGTCCTTGAAGCTTGTTATTCCGAAAGGTTAATTTGAGTGACACCATTTAGATTGTGAAATTATGGTATAAGATATTGAAATACTAACAATATGCTTATGCCCTGATTCGTGGAATTCCTTCTTGTTAATTTATTATGCTTTAGGGTGAAGAAGCAGCTAATAATTTATTTACGACAAGTATTGCTTGCTATTAGAGAATTTACGTATGATCTCTCAAGAGTTTGAAAGCATTTAATAGTTCAGCTCATAATAGGATGTTGAGCATGTGATTACCTGTAATTATAGGTTCGAGGTAGTCTTTATACATAATCACTAATAGGTAACAATAAAAAAAGCCTGTCTGTAATCAGACAGGCTTTTTTTTATAACTTGTATTTATTACCTCAGTAAAAATACGATTATGCCAAAACAGTTTTGCGCTGTCTTACATATATAACCATAATAGACATAAGTGACATTGCTAAGATCATAAGACCCCATTCTGATGCAGTTGGAATTGCGCCGCCTGCATTACAAAGAGCTAATGAACATCCACCACCAGAGATAGCCTCTGGGCCATAGATACTAGTGAAAGTAGCTGTATAACCCGCTGGAGCGCCTGTGTGGAAGAAGCTAAATGTTGCTACACCCGCAGCATTAGCAGTAGCAGTACCGCCAGTAGGAATAGCTACGCCACTAGCGTTTAGCATGCCAGTCTGTGCGCTAAGTGTATATACTGTTCCAGCAGGACCTTCAATAGTAATGGTCTCAGCGAAATGTGTAATAGCACCAGTAGCATCAACTAAGTTTGCTGGGTTAGCACAAGAACATGGGTCAGAAAGATTGATATCAACTGCATCCATACCAGTACATACGCAGCTAGCATTGTACATATCATTAATTGTAGAAGCCATTCCATCATTACAAGTATCACCAGGAGCTTGGATTCCTGCTACTGCTGCATCGCAATCAGTACCACCGCTACAAGCTGCTGGTGCAGTTACTGTAAGTGCAGTAGAACAAGGAGAATTGCTATCTACAATATTGATCATAAGATCACCATTGCTGATTAACTGAGTTGTGCTTACATTGCTTACACCGTACGCTAATGAAGTGGCAGCATAATCGCCTGTAA
>CAYZQX010000513.1:0-2160 GCA_964480615.1 uncultured Chitinophagales bacterium
GTTCAATGGTGATTTTGAAACCTCTAATAATGAGGCACTTACTGGTATAGCTAATTGCCCTGGAAATCCTAATAGAGGAATTCATACTATACCATGGCCATTTCTTTCTGGGTTTATGGATCATACTACTGGCACAGCAGGTGGGCATCTCTTTTGGTCTGACAACGCGCTTACACCATGTCTTGGCAATGGGGGTGACTTGTTAATTATGGAACAGACGATCGAGGCAAGCGAGTCTTGTAACCCTTTTCATTTTAGTATCTGGACATACTTACCTAACTGTGATGGCACGAATGGTTTTCCCAACTTAGGGAAATACAAAGTGATGGTCAATGGGGTAGAATATCTTGCAGTGGATATGTTGCAAACTTCTTGTGGTGGTTGGGCTGAAGGGTCCTTTGACTTTAATATCACCAGTGGATTGACAACTGTAAGTATATATACAGATGATGAGGTCTATCTAGGATACGATTTCGCTATTGATGATGTTAGTATTACAAATAGCTGTAGTAACCAAGAGCCTATTCTCTCTTTCAGCCCTGACCCATCAACGAGTTGTGCACCTGCTACAATAGAATTTATAAGCACATCACAAAATATTGTTGATTATTATTGGTCATTCGGGGATGGCACCATCTCTAGCCTTGCTAATCCCACTCATACGTATAACGAGCCAGGAGAATATACGATATCTCTTAATGGGACGAGCAATAATGGTTGCTTTGCTGCCAACGCAGTGACCCAACAAGTAACCATCACTGACTGTACATTAGATGAACCTTGCGATATACTATTCAATTGGCGAACCGCTGACACAACTATATGTAATGGTGGTAATGCAATGTTTCAGTATAGTACCAATGCCACACAAGTTATATTAGCTGATGAAAATGGAAATGATATTGCCACAATTAATAATAATTTTTACATATTCTACAATGTAACGAGTTCTAACTGCTACCAGCTACATTTAGTAAGTGCTACTTGTGAAGACTGGATACCATTTTGTATTACTGTTAATAGTGCCATAGATTTTGCTTGGATTGATCCACCTATGGATGTATGTCCTGGGACGATTCCTGAGCTGAGCTTTAGTACTAATATGACATTGGGAGAGCTGAGGTCTGATAGTGATATGAGTGTAGTATATGATTACAATCCAATTAACAATCCACAAATAATTGAATTGGATAATCTCTTTGATGCAAGCTGTTATACATTAGAGTTAAGAGAAAATGTAATGGGATGTGATACAACCATACATTTTTGTATTGATTTATTGACAGCACCTACTGACACCACTTCACTGACACTATGCGAAGGAACGCCTTATACATTAAGCACAGGCGAAATTGTTACACAGCCAGGTATATATGAAGATACACGTCCTTCTGACATAGGCTGTGATACCTTGTTACAAATTGAGATAATTTATACAGGTGAAGATCCTGAAACTTGTGATGATAACAATACAACTACCCTGGATACTTACAACGAGGAGACCTGTGCTTGTGAACACGAATTGACCAACTATATAAGAATACCTAGCGCATTCTCACCGAATAGTGATGGAGTTAATGATACATGGAAGCCAGTTGGCGTGGGCTTTGCTGAATTGGAAATGAGTATATACAATCGTTGGGGAACGATGCTATACAATGGCAGTGGAGTGGATGCTAAATGGGATGGGTCCTACAATAATGTAGCACAAGATGTAGGTGTATATGTATATGCCATTCGTTATCGATTGGAACAAGAAACCGAGCTAAGTATGAAAAAAGGCAATATAACATTGATAAGATAATTTTTAAATCAATAAAAGCTCATTGTACTAATTCATTCAGGAATCTACTGTTCTAGTAATTGTCTAATAACTTAATGTTAGCAATACATAGTATTGAATTGGGCTTTATCCTTTACTTCATTTTATTAATTGTGGCGATGCCTCCGGCCCGGGCTGCTCCAGGCTACACTGCGTTTCGGTCTTATCCTCTGACTCCACCCTTGTACTATTAATAGATAAGTTCTTATCAACAACCACAACTTGTTCAACCTATACATAAGTGAAGGGAGTCAGTGGATAAGACTAAACCATTCCGCATCCCTATCGCTTAAACCAGACACTGGATACTGGATGCTGGACGCTAGACTTTAACTAGT
>CAYZQX010000513.1:2260-2528 GCA_964480615.1 uncultured Chitinophagales bacterium
TATTGCAACCAACACCAGTCTTGCAAATCGAAAAGCGGGTATCGCTTTAACAAGACTCTGGACATTGGACTCTAGACACTAGACTTTAACTAGTTATTGCAACCAACACCAGTCTTGCAAATCGAAAAGCGGGTATCGCTTTAACAAGATATTGGACACTGGACTTTGTGGAGTTACTGCCACAACCATCATGGTCGAAAATCAAGTAATAAACCTAGTGCAGTTACTTCACTAGATTCAATGTCGTAAATCGAAAATCGTTAATCGT
>CAYZQX010000514.1:0-2513 GCA_964480615.1 uncultured Chitinophagales bacterium
GGATAGGAAGGGTTTGTACTGGGCTGGCAGGCTTTCAGTAGCTATGTATCAGTATAGCCGAAAGCCTGCCAGCCCAGTACCGGAGCGATAGCGCAGCCCTGTATAGCCCGGGCCGGAGGCATCGCCCAAATTTTTTTTATTTTTCTCTAAGAAATTCCCCTGCTTTTGTAAGGCCAAAAGGCTTAGTCCGCATTATTTTTTTAACCCTATTTCCCTCAATCGCTCATCGAGGTATTCACCTGCGGTAATAGGCTCGTAAGCAATGGGATGATCAGGATCAATGCAGTTAGGGAGGCATGACAAGTCCATACTAGATTTAGGATGTAAGAAAAAAGGAATTGAGAAGCGGCTGGTATGCCACATATCCCTAGGCGGGTTCACCACTCTGTGGGTAGTACTGCGCAGCTTGTTATTAGTAAGTCGCTGGAGCATATCCCCTACATTCACCACTATTTCTCCAGGGCCAGCAGAAATATTCAGCCATTCCCCCTGCTTATTGAGCAGTTGCAGGCCCTCGGCAGATGCCCCTACTAACAGGGTAATTAAGTTGATATCCTCGTGCTGCTCAGCTCTTATGGCATTGACTGGCTCGGAGGTTATGGGCGGATAGTGGATGGATCGCAGGATGCTATTTCCTTCGGCAATCTTGTCTTCAAAATAGGTTTCGCTAAGACCTAAATGCAAGGCTATAGCTCTGAGCAGGTGTGATCCCGAATATTCAAAGGAGCGATACACCCGCAGCATCATATCATTAAACTCAGGCATACTGGGTACTGGCACATTCGGCGGGTATTCCTCGGCTAGTGGGCTGCCCTCAGCCACGGTCTGGCCATACTGATAGAACTCCTTGAGATCAGCTACCACCGCCTGCTTGGCTTTCTCTTGCCCAAATGAGGTGTAGCCGCGCTGCCCAGCAGTACCAGGCATTACACAATTTAGTTTTTCCTCAGTAGGGAGGGCAAAAAACGATTTCACATTGCCATACAACTCGTCAATCAAGGGCTGTGGGATGCCATGGTTAATGACAGATACAAAACCCACTTCTTCAAATGCCCGGCCCAGTTGTTTTACAAATTCGCTGCGCTGGCCTTCATCACCTTGGATAAATTGTGCCAGATCTACTTGTGGTATGTTGAATGCCATAAAATTGTGTTTTGTTTTGGCGGCAAAAATATAATTTATAACTAACTAATCATAGCCTTAGATTCTTTTTTTAAGTACGCGGGCTATAAAATGAAAAACCTCATTAATTCAAAAATTAATGAGGTTGATATGGCTAATTAATGTTTTAATAGGGCGTGTCACCCTGTTAATGCATTGTGTTTGACTCGCTGAATTACCTATCATGCGGGCTTAACCACACTAGCTGTATTAGGCTTTTAGCACTTATCCTGCTAGCCTAAGCCTGACTAGCTCCATGAATAGGGGCAATTAGAATTTTACTGCTGGTGCTTTTTCTGATCCTTCGACAGACTTAAAGTAAGCCTTGTCTTTAAATCCCAAAAGGCTGGCTGTAAGCACAGTAGGAAATGAGCGCCTCTTAGAATTGTAATCTTTAGTCACTTCATTAAAACGATTGCGCTCGGTATTAATTCGATTTTCAGTGCCTTCTAGCTGCGATTGTAAATCCATAAAATTAGCATTGGCTTTGAGCTCTGGATAACGCTCCATAGATACTAGGAGGCGGCTCATAGCCTGGCCAAGTGAATTTTGAACACTTTCAAATTTTGCGATATTCTCAGGTGTCAGGTCTTTAGGATCGAGCTTCATTTGCGTAGCGGAGGCACGTGCCTCAGTCACCGCAAGCAATGTTGATTTTTCAAAATCGGCGTAGCCCTTAACAGTCTCAACCAAGTTAGGGATGAGATCGGCACGCCTTTGATAAGCACTTTCCACATTGGCCCACTGGCCGCTAACGCCTTCATCGAGGGTAACTAAGTTATTATAGCCACAACCTGACCACAATAATAGCCCAACGATGATAATAGGGATGATGTATTTTTTCATCTTTATGTAATAGGAATTTTATTATTCAATCCTCAAAGTAAACTAAAATATGCGAGAAATAATTCCATTTTGCGAAATAATATTTTTTATTCGAAGGGTTTTTGACCAATTGGTTCCACCAGCAGCCCAGAATTGAATATCAAAAATAAGAATCCATAGCTTCAGTCTTATGAGGAATGCCGGCCACCCAAACTCCCAAAAAAAGTCAATGGGTGCATGCCTAGCTCGGTTTTCATTGTGTCATAATCGTTAGTATCCATCCGCACACAGGGTCAGTGTAATATCTCAAAATCAATAAATTTTGGGCGATGCCTTACAGGCCCGGGCTATACGTTCCTATCTTTTAGGAGGCTTGAGCAATATAAACGTTCATTTTTTTTACTTACAACCAAGCGGCTTATAATCATCATAGATACTGCTATTATATAGCCTCCTAAAAGGATATCCACTGCTATCCTACCGTGTACACAGATCTTTTTATTTTTGCAGATGATAACTTATGAACT
>CAYZQX010000515.1:0-2506 GCA_964480615.1 uncultured Chitinophagales bacterium
TTAGCCCGCAAAGATACTCATAATTTATTTAATCACGGAAACATTCGAATTATTCTTCAACTCTTGTTCCACATATTCAAATGTTGTCAACACTATTGGACCTTCTTTGCCTACTGCGATAGTATGTTCATAGTGAGCGGATACTGTTCCATCCTTGGATCTCACTGTCCAACCATCTTTCTTATCCCATACAATATTCTTGGTGCCTAGATTAATCATAGGCTCAATCGCTATTACCAATCCTTCTTTAATTACAGGTCCAGAATTTTTCTTTCCAAAATTTGGAACCTCGGGCTCTTCGTGTAGATTTCTACCTAATCCGTGTCCCACCAACTGTTCTACAACCCCATAACCATGTTCTTCAGCAAGAGTCTGAACAGCTTCAGATATATGGCCTATTCTATTTCCAGGAATAGCTTGTTCTATTCCCAACACCAAACACTTTTTTGTCACCGACAAAAGCATAGAATGTGCTTCTAAAACAGGATTGATTGCATAAGTATATGCCTGATCGCCATAAAATCCATTAGCTATAGCACCACAATCAATTGACAATAGATCACCTTCCTTCACCAATCGATTGCTAGGAAATCCATGTACTACCTCCTCATTCACCGAAATACATAAAGTATATGGAAATCCTCGATAATTTTTAAACCCTGGTATAGCACCATGATCTCTTATAAACTCCTCAGCAATTTTATCTAATGATAAAGTTGTTATTCCTGGCTTTATATGCTTAGCTAATTCCTGATGAACTTTCGAGACTAACTGGCAGCTATGCTTTATTAGCTCGATTTCCTCCTTTGTCTTATAGTAGATCATCTACTTTAAAACTAAGTATTAAGCTGATTGAATTTCGTTGCGTCCTTGAATTCTTGTGCCTCCCTCTAACAAACCATCATAATGACGCATTAAAAGATGACTTTCTATTTGCTGTAATGTGTCTAATATTACACTTACAGCTATTATTATCGAAGTTCCACCATAAAACTGAGCAAAACCAGGATTCACATTAAAGAAATTAGCGAAAACAGGTAATATTGCTATAATTCCTAAAAGTACAGCACCAGGCAAGGTAATTCTTGAAACTATTGCATCGATATAATCAGCGGTATTTGGTCCAGGTTTAATGCCTGCAATAAAGCCATCACTGCGCTTTAGATCCTCAGCAATTTGATTAGGGTTCACTACCAACGCTGTGTAGAAATAGGTAAAAGCAACAATCAACAAAAAGAAAAGCACATTATACCACAATGAAAAAGTATAATCAGCACTTGTTATAGATTGCTTCAATGCGCTATCATCGCTCATAAACTGAGCGAATACTGAAGGGATGAACATTAAAGCTTGAGCAAATATAATTGGCATTACACCAGCTGTATTTACTTTCAATGGTAAAAAAGATCTTCTAGCCCCCGCTGTCTTTTGAGCACCTACTTGTGCTTTAGCATAGGTGAGTTCAATACGTCTTGTACCTTGAACCAATAATATTACAAGCAGTACAACAGCTAACATCAAGACTAATTCTAACAAGAAGAAAATCAATCCGCCTCCAGCATCTTGAGTAGTACGTTGTACAAATTCAGCACCTAAAGCAAAAGGCAATCTAGCTAAGATACCTGTCATTATCAGGATAGAAATACCATTTCCAAGTCCCCTATCAGTAATTCGTTCTCCTAGCCACATACAAAACAATGTTCCTGCAGTTAATACAAATACGGTTGTAAACCAGAAAAGTACAGCATTACCAGCGATGATCGCATCACCAGAGGTAGATTGAAGATAGGTTACGTAACCAATTGCTTGGAACAATGTAATACCGATAGTCAACACCCTAGTAAGTTGAGTAATTTTTTTACGGCCACTATCTCCTTCTTTTGACAACCGTTGAAAATACGGTACTGCCATAGTTAAAAGTTGGACGAAGATAGATGCAGAAATATAAGGCATCACACCTAAAGCAAAAATGGAAGCGTTCGCAAAGGAACCTCCCACAAACATATTCAATAGTCCTAAAAGACCAGTACTAGCATTTGATTTCAACTGAGTTAATCCATTAGGATCAATACCAGGTAAAACAATGAATGAACCTATTCTATAGACGAGAATAAGCAAGAAAGTATAGATAATCTTCTTGCGAAGATCTTCTATACTCCAAATATTTTTTAAGGTGTCGATAAAACCTTTCATAATTATATAGATAGAGGGCTATAATTAAGCTACAACAGAGGCAGATCCCCCAGCGGCTTCAATTTTTGATTTAGCGGATTCACTGAAGGCGTGTGCTGAAATAGTTAAGGCGGATTTTAGTTCACCTCTTCCTAAAACTTTAACGGTTTCATTTTTCTTTACAAAACCATTCTGCACTAAAACGTCTAAAGTCAGGTTACGAGTGCTCAATGATTCAGCTATTTTATTTAGATTGTCCAAATTAATAGCAGTCATTTCAACTCTGTTGATATTTTTAAAGCCACGTTTTGGGAGACGTCTTTGAAGTGGCATC
>CAYZQX010000516.1:0-2494 GCA_964480615.1 uncultured Chitinophagales bacterium
TCCTCGCTCCTAAAGTCGCTGTGGGGTGTCGCTGCGATCCCTATCGCGAATACAACTTGAAGGAGCACTATATAAGAGATCGCATTGCATATATATGATGAACGCTTATTTTAAGGAATCCCATAAAATTGTGTGAATATCCTATGAACTTATAATGGTTAGAACCTATTACAATAAAAGAATTCAGAGTTATTGAGCAAGCCCTAAATAATATTCCAAGCAATAATAGAATTTCTATTAGCATTAATGGAAATGAATGGTCGTGCTCCTGTCAGGGAATGCCCAAGTATTTATGCATCTGTAAGCCCATACGCCAATAAGGATGAGCCTGGACATAGTCCACGATCAAGGGCATTATTTTTTCTTTTTTTGACCATTCAGGTTGTAAAAAAAATTGACAGCCTGCTGGCATTTTTTCTACAAAGGATTCGGCGAAACTGAGATCGCTTGGATGGTAAATAATCACCTTTAATTCATCGGTATGTCGATAGATCTCTGCTAGCGGTTGTTTGTATT
Organism: uncultured Chitinophagales bacterium; assembly: GCA_964480615.1. Lineage (GTDB taxonomy): Bacteria > Bacteroidota > Bacteroidia > Chitinophagales > UBA2359 > CAYZQX01. Next base: position 517 of record CAYZQX010000516.1, read on the forward strand.
TTTTTGGCGAAAAACATACCCAGTCCCATTCGCCTGACAATGGCGCTGTACCTGATGTTTCGATATGCGTGCTGAAACCCATTGCTTTCAAGCCAGCGGTAAGTGGCCCCAATTCATGCATCAATGGCTCTCCTCCAGTAATTATCACAGTTTTGGCGGGATGAATCGTAGCCTGTGCAATAATATCCTCTATGGCAATGACAGGATGCTTAGAACGATCCCAGCTCTCCTTTACATCGCACCATACACAGCCCACATCACAACCAGCAGTACGGATAAAATAGGAGGCTTTGCCCTGGTGATAGCCTTCCCCTTGGAGCGTATAAAACTGCTCCATTATGGGTAAGGCAAGACCTAGCGATTGCTTATCTTGCAATATGTGGGCATCGATCACTGACATGGGTTTCTTCTACTTATGGATCTATACTACTGATTTTATCTATAAGTGCCTGCAAAACTAAGCTATTTTAGACAGATGAATACGGTTTTTCTATTGGCTTGTAACCTATTATACCTAATCGCGTTAGATTAATTCAATTTTCGATGTGGTGAATAATGGCATTTCTTTATTCTTTCGCTTCACAATCCATTGGTTTATAGCACTACACCAAAATAAAAAAATGCCCAATAATATTTTCAATTATCGGGCAATAGATGGATCTTTTCTAATGTCCTTGAAAGGCTAATGGATTGCTAATCATTTGCACTAGAAAATTATTTAGGATTGATATGTAATAGCAGTTACAAGCCTATTGTAATGAAAATCAATGAATATATAATTAATTTTTGAGTGAGGCCATATCTATAACAAAGCGATAGCGTACATCGCTCTTCAACATTCTTTCATAGGCCTGATTAATGTCTTGCATATTAATCAGCTCAATATCTGATACGATATTATGCTCACCGCAAAAATCTAAAAGCTCTTGTGTTTCCGCAATGCCGCCGATCAATGAGCCTGCAACTGATTTGCGGCCTAGAATCATAGGTACTGTATTAACCATCGGGCTTAGGTCGCCGAGATAACCTACTAATACAATTGTTCCATTGACTCCCAGTGTTTGAATATAGGGATTGATATCGTGTACATAGGGTACTGTGTCTATGATTAAATCAAACTTGCCATACACAGTGCCCATCTGCTCAGCATCGGTAGATATTATTACCTTGTCAGCGCCTAGTGCTAATGCATCTTTTTCTTTGTCAGGGGTTCTTGAAAAAAGGGTTACTTCTGCTCCTAGACCTTTAGCTAGTTTTATTGCCATGTGACCTAAGCCGCCTAGTCCTACTACGGCTACCTTACTATCTTTATTGACTTTCCAGTGACGCAATGGTGACCAGGTGGTAATTCCTGCGCACAATAGTGGTGCCACAGCAGCCAGATTGAGCTTGCTAGGAACACTTAATACAAAATGTTCGTCCACCACTACATGCTCTGAATAGCCACCATAAGTACTGCCACCTAAATGCTTGTCAGGACTGCCATAAGTGCCTACCCATCCATTTAAGCAATGTTGCTCTAAGTCTTGTGCGCAACTGTTACATGTACGACAGCTATCCACTAAGCAACCTACAGCAACGATATCGCCCACTTTGTGCTTCGTTACTTGTGCACCTATACTCGTTACCTTGCCTACGATCTCATGGCCAGGAACTACTGGATAGGTGGTGAATCCCCAGTCATTTTTTGCATTGTGGATATCAGAGTGACAAACGCCACAATATAAAATTTCAATCGCTATATCCTTAGGGGTAGGTGTTCTTCGATTAATATTCATCTGTACTAATGGCTGATCATTAGCTGATGTTCCAAATGCCTTTGCAATTGTTGTTTCCATGTTATTTTATTAATTGTATAAAAATGTTTTGAATTAGGTGTGAAATATGAAAAAGTGGTTGGTGGTTTTTGCGATAAAATATATACAAAATGATTCCAAATTTTTTATTTCATCTTGAACGCAAAATTAGCTTAATTATG
>CAYZQX010000517.1:0-2483 GCA_964480615.1 uncultured Chitinophagales bacterium
CCCAGTACCGGAGCGTCAGCGCAGCCCTGTATAGCCCGGGCCCTAGGCATCGCCCTAAAACCATCATTCTATATCAGGAGGGTTACCCTCATTTAGCTTAATTAGTAGAGAAGGGAACACACTGTGCTAAGTGAAATTGATTTTGCAATGAGACAAGGATATTCATTAGCCATGCCCATCTTAGTTATAATTAATCATAACCCTCAATCTTTGAGTACAAAGGCTTATTTTTGCGGATAAATAGAAAAAATTGTCCAATCAGAATTTTGTTGATTATGTTAAGATCCACTGTAAAAGTGGAAAGGGTGGAGGGGGTTCAGTACACTTGCGCCGCGAAAAATATGTGCCTAGGGGAGGACCCGATGGTGGCGATGGTGGAAGAGGTGGCCATATTATCCTAAAGGGAAATAATCAACTATGGACATTATTGCATCTCAAATATCAGAAACACTGTTATGCCGGTGATGGTGTAAATGGCAGCGGAGCGCAATGTACAGGCGCATTTGGCGAAGATAAATACATAGAGGTTCCCATGGGCACTGTGGCTCGTGATCCCGATACAGGTGTTATTATCGCTGAGATAAGCGAGCAAGATCAAGAAATTATCTTAGTGCCTGGTGGTCGTGGTGGATTAGGCAATGTGAATTTTAAAACATCGGTTAATCAGACACCTCGATATGCACAACCCGGGGAGCCAGGTCAAGAGACTTGGGTAATACTAGAGCTGAAATTGCTTGCCGATGTGGGTCTGGTTGGATTTCCCAATGCTGGTAAGTCAACCTTGCTTGCCGCTGTATCAGCAGCTAAACCTAAGATAGCCGATTATGCCTTCACTACGATTGTTCCCAACTTAGGCATCGTGTCCTATAGAGATAGTCAATCATTTGTAATGGCTGATATCCCTGGAATTATCGAAGGTGCACACCTAGGCAAAGGGCTAGGACATCGCTTCCTCAAGCATATAGAACGCAATGCACTATTGCTTTTTATGATTCCTATTGATGCCGATAACATAGCTCAAGCATATACCATCTTGCTGAATGAATGTAGAGCCTTTAATCCCGAACTGCTCGACAAAAAAAGAATATTAGCAATTACTAAATGTGATATGGTAGATGCGGAATACATTCAAGAGCTAAAACCATTATTGCCCAAGGAAATTGAAACACTATTTATATCAGCAGTTACGGGTCAGGGTATTCAAGAACTGAAAGATAAAATTTGGATGTTGCTCAATGATCCTAATTCAGATAATTGATAACCATCATCTGTTAATACAATCCTATAACACCATTACAACTTGCGATTGCTCGATAAATTAGGTCCCGTATTTGTAATGGGATTATTGATATTGATATGGGGAAGCTCATTCATTCTGATTAAGAAAGCATTGATGGGCTTAGCACCTCCTATGATGGCCGCATTCAGGATATTTTTTGCAGCACTATTTATATTGCCATTTGGGATTAGCCGTATAAGATCAGTCAGCTTCCGACAGTTTCGGAATATTATGTTTATTGCAATAGCAGGTACTGGCATACCCGCCATATTATTTGCCTATGCACAAACCAAGATACCATCGGCAGTTGCTGGCAGTCTCAACTCATTGACGCCATTATGTACATTCACATTGGGCTATTTCATATTTGGCAATCGTGTAAGTATGCGCAAAATTTTGGGTATAATCGTAGGGCTTATAGGTGCACTGATCCTTATGGGCATTGATTTTAGTATTACCTCGAGCTTTAATAGTTATAGTATTTTAGTCCTTATAGCAGTATTCTGTTATGGATTTAGTACCAATGCCATCAAGTATTGGAGTGGGGATATACCGCCACTAACGATTGCTGGTGTAGGCATTTCTATCATTGGTATTGTAGCACTTATTTCTTTAGTATATATGGATGCATGGACTGCTGTGTCTTCACATCCCCTAGGGTATCAAAGCTTGGCTTGTACCGCACTGCTTGGGATGGGTAGTACAGCTATGGCAAGTGTATTGTATTTTTGGCTCAATCATAAAAAAGGACCTATCTATGCATCCTCTGCAACCTATGCTATACCTGTAGTTGCTATGTTATGGGGTGTCCTAGACCGCGAAGCATTGAGTATGCATAATTATATAGGTATGTTGCTCATATTGTTAGGCGTATTTATGATAACAAGAGATCAATCATAGGCTATCTCATAGCTTTATTATAATATACAGTTAGATGGCTATGAAGTCGGCATCACCTATAGAACGACTGGATCAAAAACCATACAAGCAATTAGCGTCAAATCTTATATAAGCCGCGCACACAACAACTCAAAAATATTCGACTGGCAATAAATAATAATATGCTATATGAGCTGTAAATTCAGTTTAAATTTTATAATTGGAGCTTGCTAAATAACTCATAAGTATGTGATTATGGCGATGCCTGCGGCCCGGGTTACTTGCGATTTTAATATTATTATTGGCAGCAAGAACCTTCGCTATC
>CAYZQX010000518.1:0-2478 GCA_964480615.1 uncultured Chitinophagales bacterium
CATCCGAAGCAGGAACCTACCAAAAGAAAGGATTTATAGAAGTAGTGAGATAATAGAAATATTAGCATAATATCCTAATTATGAAAGAACAAGCCGTCCTCAAAAGGGACGGCTTTTTTTATTTAATATGTTTGTATTCGTTTCTTATATTTCATACAGCATAGTGGGGCTATAATTGATTATTATTGTACACAATGATGGTTGCTAAGCATTATCTTAGATTATGACAGATAGACTTAGGTTAGGAACTATTCCGAATGATGATAGTAACTGATAAATAGGCTGTATGGGCAAGGGATAGGAGCGGTATTCAGCTTATGTGTGGCCAGTAAAATAGGAAGGGGTAATAAGCTGAATAGTAGCGGATAGCCCGGTCATTGCTGCTGCGTTCTTTAATGAATGGTGTATCCTAAAGTAGTAGTATAAATTAATAGGAAGAACAAAGGAAAATTATGGGTGTATAAGCAGCAGCAAGGATGCCCCCAAAAGGCCTTTATAAAAGAAAATAATCAATATATGAAAATCGGCGTTGTTGTTAGAATAATTACTTTTGTAGTTAAAGAAAAAAAATCAATATGGGTTTTGTAAAAATATATCCTGAAAGCACAGCAGTTAAAGATTTTCACGAGGCTATGCTCGGAATGGTAGCACCTAGGCCCATTGCATTAGCTAGTACGCTTTCGAAGGATGGTGTGCCTAATTTAGCGCCATATAGTTTTTTTAATGCATTTAGTAGTAATCCGCCAATTGTCGTATTTTCTTCGAATCGAAGAGTGGGTACTAATACAACCAAAGATACACTTGCCAATACGATGGCCACAAAGGAAGTCGTAATAAATGCAGTATCATTCAATATAGTAAGACAGATGGCACTTGCTAGTGTTGACTATCCAACGGGTGTTAATGAGTTCGAAAAAACAGGATTTACGATGATTCCATCGGAGACTGTAAAGCCATATAGGGTAGGAGAGTCGCCTGCGCAAATGGAATGTGAGGTGAAGGAGATTATTCCATTAGGTCAGGATGGTGGTGCAGGACATTTGATTATATGTGAAGTAAAATTGCTGCACGTCAGTGAACAGGTATTAGATGATGAGGGAAAGATAGACCCACATAAAATAGACTTGATGGGTAGGATGGGTAGAGCCTTTTATGTGCGCGCTTCGGGAGCAGCTATTCATAAGATATTTCAGCCATTTAATGTAATAGGAATAGGGGTAGATCGCTTACCAATGCATGTAAGAATGAGTAAGGTGCTCACAGGTAATGATCTAGCACAATTAGGGGCATTGCCGAACTGGCCTTCTGACTCTGAGATTAGCAATGTGATGGAGTTAGCTGATGTGAATCAGCTCATTGATGCGCATAGCGGTGATGTGTTAGCAGCAAGAATAGCACTGGAACAATTAGCAAAAAATTATATTGAAAACAATCGTGTTCAAGAGGCATTTTGTATGTTGCTCCTAGGATAATATTTTATTGTGAATAATCACTTCTGATATGGCTTCTGTAGCAGTATAGTAAAAGGTATAGCTTGTATTAGTTATACTAATTTTCTGACGATAACAACGCGTATAAATATGATAGTGGTATCCCAAATGGTGGTTGATCGATTGATAGGTATGTGTTCATTCATCGGTATTAGTTGTTAGCATAAAGGCTTGAATAGTTACTTATCCAAATGATGGCAATTGTTCATTAATAATCCGTATGCCTCCATCCAATGTGTAATCAATAAGTCTGCGCAGGGCATCTTTTTCCGATAGATTATGTTGTGTGGCGAACTCCGATAAGGAAACCTCTTTGCGTGCCGTAATCCATTCCGTATCAGCTTTCATAGTGTTTTTAAAATTACTTGATCTCATAAGATTATTGAGGTGACCTGCTAATAAAAAATTGCGTATGATTGCAGGAGGTGCTACACATTTATCACCTATCCTTACATATAAAGTTTGTTCTCCCTTTTCATTTATTGCGAAATGGGGTTTGTTGATACTCTCTTTAATCTCCGCTACAAGGATATACTTGTGTCCATATTTTAGTTTTGAAAAGATCAGTGGTATGGATGGCTTGCAATATTCTTCAGCGGCTTTTTGTATGGCAAATTTTTCTTGTACAGCATCCACACCGATCACCGCTCCTTTGTCTTCTACACCTATTACAATGCGACCGCCTAAGCTATTCGCAAATGCAGTAATATTTTTTGCAATCTTAGGATAGGAGCTTATATTCGTCTTAAAATCCATCTTATGACCTTCTCCATTTCTTATCCATTGATTGATTATTTGATAATCCTGATAGGGCAAGTGATTCATAGTCGCAATTTTTTTTTACAAGAAACAAACAAACAAATACTTTATTTAACTAAAGCGTGTAAAATTATAGCTTTTTATTAATAGTCCGAGAATAAGCAATATTTCTTATGCGCAGCAGCTACATTTTTAATAGATTTTAATGAAGCAATCACTTTTTAATCTG
>CAYZQX010000519.1:0-2454 GCA_964480615.1 uncultured Chitinophagales bacterium
GATACCTGCATCACATATTTATTCGTAGCCGGATCGCAACCTGCAGTAGTGGGGCCGGCGGCAGTAATGGTAATTTGGCAATTTGGATTTGGTGGTAATGAGATACCTCTTATCACGTCCACATCGCCTTGGGCCGTCTTAAATGTTCCAGTTGGTATACCATCAAAATCTACAAAATAACTGTATTTCCAAAAATCCCCATTTGGAGACCAGCCCGCTACTGGACTCATTTGCGTGCCTGACAAAACATAACCCGGTCCACCAGGACCAGCATCATCATCCACACTTCTCAATCTATGACCCGTGGCCCATACATATGATAAACTTCCACTAGCTTCCATATTGACTGCATCATAGCCATCATAGGTAAAGTCCACACCTCCGGAACTACTTCCGTTATTATTATTTGGTGCTGTAGCAATCCTTATATATGGAGGTGATACTGGATAGTCCGATGGTGAAGTATAAGTTCCTGAGCCACTTCTCACTAAATAAAACACTCCTGATCTATGGCCTGATGCATCTACATCTGTTAACATGCCTCTCTCCGAAATAGCCATATTTCCAGAATCATCGAATTCAATATCTGATATAGGATTAGAATATAGGTCGGGGTTCCCACCATCATCTTTTCTAAAGCCCGGCATAGTAACTTCTAAACTTTCCGTTCCATTGAAATTTCCACTTCCATCGAGTGCAACTGAAAAAATTTGATTAAAAGTCGTGGAAAGAGGAGCTGGATTACTGGTACGCCTGTCTTCAGTCCATATAGAAAAATACAACTTTCCTCCATAATAACCAATACCCCAAGGGCGATCCCCCAAGGGGGATATTAGATCATCACCTGTGTCGTTTGGACTGGGGTCAGGAATGCATCCTGGACAGGATAAAGGATCAAAACTATTTAAAATAATTCCAGAAGAAGAAATACGATATATTTTTCCATCATCAAAGCTTGTGACAAAAAACTGATTATGATCGGCATCATAACAAATGTTTCCAAGACCTGCACCAACTCTGATACCATCCTTGTCTGCTAAAGCAGCATTAGGTCCTGTGTCATCTACAACTAATACAGTTTGGTCTTGAGGAATGACAGCGAATGTTGATATAACTCCTGTAACTGCATCAATTTTGTAAATCGCTCCGCTACCTGATGAACCATACTTTCCCGTTAAAGTTGGTGAATTGTAAGCATTTGGCATACCATAGCTTGATGATGCTGTCACAAATATATTATTATTTCCATCTAAGGCTATACCAAATACTTGTCCTAAATTTGATCGCACCCATGAAGGATGATGGTACATGGCTGGCATCCAATCTAATGAAAGTGGAGCCACCGTCCTATCTCTTGTATCGATTATGCCCATGCTGTATTCGTTGTCATCATCGGATCGACAGGTGACAATTTGCACACCCTTTTTCTCATACCATGAAGGCATTTGCGCTATTATTTTTTGCAATCCAAATAAAATGCAAACCACCGTTATAAATAATTTATGAAACATTCTTTATAATTTTAATGTGATTTAGAAAATATTGTTAATTCTTCTGAACTGTTACTAATCAGCAAATTGGAGTTGGGCATATTTCTCATGACGGCCAAAGAACTAACTAAATCCCAAATCTGCGACGCTGAGTCATAGATATCCTGATTAGGTACTGAAGTTAGAAAGATACTGTTTTCAGGTATTGATACTCTAACTTTCCCATCTGGAGCAACGACTGAACCGGCATTTGTGAGTGTCACAGTATAAGTCATAATTTCGGACAGATTTATTGCACTACCGAAATTTACAGGTGTATTTGCTAATTGTGTAAACGTATTATTTGACAAATCATAAAAATAAAATTCAGGAGGATCTGCAGTAACATACATTTGACTGTATATAGTTTGGGTGCAAAAAATCCAAAATAATAGTGCAAGGCAATTAATGCTTGTTATTTTTGCCATACGTAGGGTTGAAGAAAAATTCATATTATTTTGATTTTGATTTTGATAAATAAAACAAATCTTTAGCTAAAAGACCAAAGATGATAATTCGCAGCAGGCTGGTCTTCATCAAATAGCCATACCCTGAGCGTATTTTGAACATGGGCGTATTTTGACAGCCTTGCTGCCCAAATAGGTTATAACTGTAATTCCCTGACAGAGCAGAAGCCAATAAATTATTAATCAGACTACTCGGAGGCAATAAACTTGCCGAGAAGCCATTCCTAGCATCCTTATAATCCCAAGGGGAAAAATTATTATAGGATTTACAAAATAAATTATTCATAAACAAAAAATTTATTGTTTTGTAATCGTTTGTTGCCTAATCAATTTTTTTTAAAAATCAGACCGATTATATAAATAGGAGTCAAACATTCTGCCAAAAAATAAAGTATAATGAATAAATACCATAAACTATTGATTTTCAATGATTTAATTTGACATCTATTGTCTATTTT